>NZ_JBFULI010000022.1:0-85936 GCF_056400405.1 Pseudomonas sp. P5_B3
CGGTGCAAGCACCCGCGCCATCAGCGTGTCCGGCTCCGCGTTCGTCCACGTCACAGACGCCGTCGATGCTTGCGCCCTGTCAGCCGTCATCCTCGGATACCGTCCGGGACTTGGGGTAACAGTTTTCTCTGGGAGAATATTCTGCGTTTCAACATTCGACGAGACTCTGACGCCTACTGGCGGCATAACCTGTTCGGCCCTTGGTGACGGGGTTAYTCGCCACTTACTACGGCTTCRGCTGACTTCTGCACGCTCATCCCGTCGCCTCTCGACGCTCGGTAGCACAATGGCAAACGTGCAGATCTCCCAGGGTAATTCGCGCGACCTTCCTGCTTATGCCTGTCGGATCTACGTCACAGCGTTCTGTGCAAGTATCGGGCTTTGAAGATGCTTGCCTCCTTACCCCGCTGCGCCGCCTCTATCCGCTTCCTGTTCGTCAGGCCAGCATTTTGCCTCGGGCTTCCTTCAGATTCGCAGTCACCCGCGACACCCTTGCCTCTGGCTAACACTTCCCCTTGCCGGGTGTGTAGAGGACTTTCACCTCCAAGTCACCAGCGAGGCCACCACAGCCAAGCTGGTTGCGCTTACGCGCAACGCGCCATGCCTGGCGCACAAACAAAAAGCCCCGCCATTCACATGGCGGGGCTTTTGTTTTTCAGCAACCGGTCACTCAGACCATCGGATCGCCAACGTGCAGGATCTTCATGCCGTTGGTGCCGCCGGTGGTGTGGTAGCTGTCGCCCTTGGTCAGGATGACCCAGTCGCCTTTTTCCACTACGCCGCGCTTGACCAGCTCGTCGATCGCCTTTTGGCTGACTTCGTTCGGCGCCAGCGAAGCCGGATCGAACGGGATGGTGTACACGCCACGGAACATCGCCGCTCGAGCCTGGGCTTCGCGGTGTGGGGTGAACGCGTAGATCGGCACCGAGGAGCGGATGCGCGACATGATCAGCGGGGTGTAGCCACTTTCGGTCAGGGCGATGATCGCCTTCACGCCCGGGAAGTGGTTGGCGGTGTACATGGTCGCCAGTGCGATGCTTTCGTCGCAGCGCTCGAACTCTTTGCCGATGCGGTGGCTGGAGGTCTTGCTGGTCGGATGCTTTTCGGCACCGATGCAGATGCGCGCCATGGCCTGAACGGCTTCCAGCGGGTACAGGCCAGCGGCGCTTTCCGCCGAGAGCATCACGGCATCGGTGTAGTCGAGCACGGCGTTGGCTACGTCGGACACTTCAGCGCGGGTCGGCATCGGGTTCTGGATCATCGACTCCATCATCTGGGTCGCGACGATCACCGCCTTGTTGTGGCGGCGTGCGTGCAGAATGATCTTTTTCTGGATGCCCACCAGCTCGGCGTCGCCGATTTCCACACCCAGGTCGCCACGGGCAACCATCACCGCGTCGGACGCCTTGATCAGGCCGTCGAGGGTTTCGTCGTCGGCCACGGCTTCGGCGCGTTCGATCTTCGCCACCAGCCAGGCAGTGCCACCGGCTTCGTCGCGCAGTTGACGGGCGTATTCCATGTCGGCGGCGTCACGCGGGAAGGATACCGCGAGGTAGTCGACTTCCATTTCCGCAGCGAGCTTGATGTCAGCCTTGTCTTTTTCAGTCAGGGCCGGAGCGGTCAGGCCGCCACCGCGACGGTTGATGCCTTTGTGGTCGGACAGCGGACCGCCGATGGTCACGGTGCAGTGCAGTTCGGTGGCGGTGGCGGTATCGACGCGCATCACCACGCGGCCGTCGTCTAGCAGCAGCTCGTCGCCCACGCCGCAGTCCTTGACCAGGTCCGGGTAGTCGATGCCGACCACTTGCTGGTTGCCTTCGGTCAGAGGATGGCTGGTGGAGAAGGTGAATTGATCACCGATCTTCAGCTCGATCTTCTTGTTGGCGAATTTGGCGATACGGATTTTCGGGCCTTGCAGATCACCCAGCAGGGCGACGAAGCGGCCGTGTTTGGCGGCGAGGTCACGCACCAGCTTCGCGCGAGCCTTGTGCTCGTCGGGGGTGCCGTGGGAGAAGTTCAGGCGGGCGACGTCCAGGCCAGCCAGAATCAGCTGTTCGAGAACTTCCGGCGAGTTACTGGCCGGGCCAAGGGTAGCGACGATTTTGGTACGACGGACGGACATGCAAAGACTCCTGAGTTCAAGCGCTGAGTGAGGCTACTATGCTCCGATGTTGTAGTCATTGTTCGTTTGCACTACTTATTTCTTTCTTTATTGAACCCTGCAACTTTACGTCCGGCAGCCTGAAGATTTCCGACCATGGGCCGATACAGGGCACAAGACAGGAGATCCCCCATGCGATTCGTGCTCATTGCCGCCCTTGCCCTTAGCGCCCTCAGCGCCACGGGCTGCACCCGTTGGTCGATGAACCATCATTTGAACAATGCCTACAGCGCCTATGACCGGGGCAATTGCGAGCAGGTGATGCTCGAACTGTCCAAGGTCGAACGCGACAGCCGCGCGCGGCCTTACGTGTGGCCGGAAGTGTCGATGATGCGCGGCCTGTGCCTGGAGCGACAGAAGATGTTTATCGACGCGGCCAAGACCTATCAGTTCATCATGGCGTCCTATCCACAGAGCGAGTACGCCTACCGTGCCCATGCCCGCATTGAAACCCTGCAGAGCCTGGGCCACTATCCGACGCGCAGTGCGGCGGCCGTTAAACCGACGCAGTTCTGATGTCGATAACCCTCTGATCGCTGGCTCCCCGGCGGTGCTGAGCTATAGTCCAATGAACCGGTTTTAGAGCGTTGCCTCTGATGAGCCGGGGCAACACCTGTGACCGGCACAAGCAAGACTCTGCGCTACAAGGAATGGCGCACCGGAAGCAGGGAGAGCGGGCAAAGATTTAATGCGTACCCGTTCCGAAGCAGTAGTGCGGCTCTGCTTAAGAGCCTTGCATAGCGAAATTGCACATGTTCACCGACCGCCGAATCGAGCGGCATCAATTGCCGTACTTCCTGAAAGTGTTCAACGGCATCACCGGCAAACCCATCGGCAATCTGGGCAATGTCTGCGAAGACGGGCTGATGCTGATCAGCCAGTTGCCGATGATGATCGGCGCCGACTTCAACCTGCGTCTGAAAATTCCCGGTATCGAAGGTGGCCAGCAGATCATCGATCTGCAAGCCTGTTGTCTGTGGTGCCACGAAGACGCAACCCCCCAACATTACGACACCGGGTTCAGCCTGCAACGGGCGCCGCCGGAGTATGGGCATTTGGTCGAGGCGTTGAAGCAGTATTTCAGTTTTCTGCCGTTGCCGGCTTCGGCTTGAGATCACCGGGAAACCGGCTGTGAGTGATTGCTCAGGCTCAAACTCCGGCTCTTTTCCAGCCCAGGTAACGCGTCACCAACGCAGCCCCTAACTCGCCGGGTCGCGCATCCATCACCAGTACTCCATGAGCGTTCAAGCGCTCATGGAGTTCGGCGCGTGTATTGAGGTAGTCCACGGTCCCGCAATAGGCCAGCGCCTCGGGCAAGGTCTGCACCGGTGACTGACGCAGGGTGTCGAGTACGTCTTCGCGCAGGCTCGCGACCAGCACCTGATGTTGCTGGCTCAGGCGGTTGACCGCCGAGAGCAACTCATCGTCGTCCTCTTCGCGCAGGCTGGTTACCAGCACCACCAGTGCCCGGCGTTTTTGCCGTGCCAGCAGTTGCGTTGCCGCGGCTTGATAGTCGGCGCTGCGTTGGCTGCTGTTCAAGTCATAAACGCTGTTGAGCAGGGTGTTGAGATGGCTGGTGCCTTTTACCGGTGCAAGGTAGCGCGGCGGTTCGCTGGCAAAGGTACTCAGGCCCACCGCGTCGCCCTGACGCAGCGCGACGTAGCTGAGCAACAGACAGGCGTTGAGGGCGTGATCGAAGTGCGACAGCTCATCATCCTGGCTGCGCATGTGTCGGCCGCAGTCGAGCATGAACATGATCTGTTGATCACGTTCGTCCTGATACTCCCGGGCAATCGGCATGCGCTGGCGGGCAGTGGCTTTCCAGTCGATCTGGCGCAGGCTGTCGCCCTCGCGAAATTCGCGCAATTGATGGAATTCCAGACCCAGGCCCCGTCGTTGTTTCTGACGTACGCCAAGCTGGCTGAGCCAGTTGTCCACCGCCAGTAGTTGCCCTTCATAGAGGCGGGCGAAGTCGGGGTAGACGCGGGTGGCATCGGGCAGGTCGAGCAAACGCCCGTCCGACCAGAGCCCCAATGGGCTCGGCAGGTTGATTTCGCAGCGTTCGAAGGTGAAGTGACCGCGCTTGAGCGGGCGCAGGCGATAACCGGCCAGGCTGTGCCGACCAGGTCGCAGTTCGACCGTCAGGGGCAGGTGTTCGAAGCTCAGGCCCGGCGGCACGTGGTCGAAGACTTGTATGTTCAGCGGTTGCGAAAAGTCGTGTTCGACAGTCAGCTGCACTTCGCTCCATCGACCCAGCGCCAGGCTGCCGGGCATCTGGCGTTTCAGCCGCGGCGAAGGCAGGCGCTTCACGCGCACCGCATCCAGCAGGGCCAGGGCCAGCAGCGCCAGGAGCAATCCCCAATTGATCGCCATGAGATTCGCCGCAACTGCGAACTCCAATGCCCGCAAAGTGCCCGACACAATGGTGCAGGCCAGCAGGATCAACAGCCAGGCGAGCATCAGGCGCGAGGGTTTCACAGGCGCGGCGCCGGCACTTGGTCGAGCATCTGTCGGAGCACCTGATCGACATCCAGGCCCTCGATGTCCAGCTCCGGCGCGATGCGTACGCGATGGCGCAGCACGGCCAGGGCGCAGCCCTTGATGTCATCCGGAATCACGAACTCACCACCGCGCAGCAGCGCGCGGGCCCGGGCACATCGCACCAGCGCAATGGACGCCCGAGGCCCGGCGCCGAGGATCAGGCCGGGCCAGTTGCGGGTGGAGCGGGCCAGGCGCACGGCGTAATCGAGCACCTGATCGTCCAGCGACAGGTCGCTGGCGATGCGTTGCAGGGCCAGTACATCCCTGGCCTGCAACAACGTGCGCATCGGTTGGACATCGAGCATGTCGGCCCGGGTCGAGCGGCTGACCTGACGGACCATGTTCAACTCCTGGTCGGCGTCGGGGTAATCCATGCGTACCTTGAGCATGAAGCGATCCAGTTCGGCTTCCGGTAGCGGATATGTACCTTCCTGTTCGATGGGGTTTTGCGTGGCGAGCACCATGAACGGCTGTGCGATGGGCAGAGCACGGCCTTCGAGGGTGACTTGCCGCTCCTGCATGGCTTCGAGCAGCGCCGCCTGGGTTTTCGCCGGGGCGCGGTTGATCTCGTCGGCCAGTAGCAGGTTGGTGAACAACGGGCCCTTGCGCAGTTTGAATTGCTCGGTCTGCAAGTCATACACGGCATGCCCGGTGACGTCGCTGGGCATCAGGTCCGGGGTGAACTGGATGCGCGCGAACTCACCGCCGAAGCAGCGGGCGAGGGCGCGCACCAACAGGGTCTTGCCCAAGCCCGGTACGCCTTCGAGCAGCACATGGCCGCCGGCGATCAGCGCCGTCAGGACGTCGTCGATCACGCGGTCCTGGCCGATCAGGGCTTTTTGCAATTCATTACGTACGGCCTGGGCCAGGTGGCTGGCACGCTGACGTTGTTGAGCGGCATGGTCCGGTACGTCGGGCTCGATCGGTTGACTCATAGTGAGTTCCTCAAGGATTGCAGGTGGGCGACCTGACGGCTGAATTCAACGCTGGTAAGTCGTTGCTTCGGTCGCGGGCTCATGGCCTGGCTGATAGTGCGTGTGGGTTGGCCGGTCAGGCGCGCAAGCACCAGCCATTGTTCGGTAACGGCGAGTTGTTCAAAGCCGGGATGGCGACGCCGCACGCGCCGCAGAATGTCTTGCTGCAAGGCTTGCAGCAGGCCGGCCTGACCGTTGCGGCGCAACAGGAAGTCGGCACTGGCGCGCAGGTGCTCCTGCAGTTGTCGGCGTGCTTTCGGCGCCGGTTCCAGCAATGGCCCCTGACGCACACCGAAGTGCCAGAAACCCAGACCGATCAAAGCGAACAACGCGACCAGCGCCTGGGGAAAATAACGCAGCAGCAAGGTCGGCAGGCTGTCGTGACCGGTATTGAAGATCAGTGTCACGCGGGTGTCGGCGGTCAGGTACCAGAGCAGCCAGGCATTGTCGTACCGGTCGATGGCCGGGGTTTTCCACAAGTCGGCATCGGTGACCACGATGATCGAACCGAGACCGTAACCGAGCTGCATCATGTGTGTGGCCCTGGCGCTGTTGGCCCAGGCCTGGGCGAGGTTTTTCGGGTCTTCGAGATGGAACGCGGTATCGAAACCGGCATAGGCCGGGGCGTCTTCGTTTTCCAGATAGAGCCTGGTCAGTTGCGGGTACGGATCGTCACCGACACCCGGCGGCGGGTCCTTGAGGTCTTTGCTCAGGGACTGGCGCAGTTGCACCCGATCGAGCAGCAGGTCATTGCTATGGCCGAGTTTTTCATCCCACAGCGACTCGGCGACGAACAGAAGCCGCCCGCCGGCCCGGGTCCAGTTCAGCACCTGGTCGATCTGTCGTGGGGTCATGTTGTAGCGCTCTGCGAGCAACAGCAGGCTGTGTTGATGCGGGTCGAGGCCGGGCAGGATGTCGAGGCCGTTGGCGTGGCCGACGTTCAGGCCTTGCTTGCGCAGGAACAGCTCAGCCGCCAGATATGGGTTGGCCCTGGCTTCGGGGGAGGGGCCGTGGTCGATGTCGGTCTGGTAGGGGGTTGCCTTGAGGTACAGATAAACACTCAGCGCTGCCAGCAACACGGCGATCAACACCCCGGCTATCGACCCCCAGCGCCGATTCAACGGACAACCTGCGAGCCGAACAGAACGCGCCAGCCGTCACACAGTTCCTGCTGCACCTGAGCGGGCGGCAGGCGATGACCGTAGGCCATGTTTTGCCAGTGCCCGGTCAGGCTTTTGCTGTAGGCCAGCAAGGCCGGTTGCTGTAATTGCTCGATACGCTGAAGCACTTGGCCTTCAGTGTCGGCGGACTTGAGCGCGATGTTGAAGTCGTGCAACAGACGGCTGAGCAGGGCGCGATAAAGCAAACCAAGTGCTTCGCGTGGATGAGTCTGCCAAAGACTTTCGGCGTGGGCGGCGATGTCGGCGGGCAGGGATTCGGGCTTGAGGTCCAGGCCGAACGCCTGCTGCGGTAAAGGTCCCGTGGCTTTGTTGACGGGGATCGGTCGGAGACTGACGAACGCCTGCAACCAGTCGCGATAGCGCCAGATCAACAGGCCGACGGCACCCATGACGATGCCCCACAGCACGATTTCAATCAGGGTCGCCAATGCCCCGAAACGTTGCCCCTCGAACAGTTTCAGCAGGGCCTTCAACCATTGCGGTGTCTTGCCATCGTCCGCGGCTTCAGCATTCGGTTGCTCTTCGCCAAAGCGGTAGCGCGTCACCGTTTCCCGGTTCTTGAAGGGCGGCTGCTCGAGGATCGACTTGATGCTGTCCCTGGAGGCCTGGCTGGTCAGGGGCTGGTCCAGCAGGCGCGGGCTGTCGGGTGAAATGCCCGGTTCGGCGGCCCACGCGCTGTGTGTGGTCGGCATCAGCAGAGTCACGGCGATCAACAGGACAGCGCCTGCACTGGTGAGGCGCTGGCGCATTCGGCGGAACACCAGTTCGATATCCCAGGCCTCCAGTACGATGCGCCGGTTCAGGTAAAGGCTGAAGCCGCAGGCGACATAGATCGGCTCCCAGACCACCAGCACCAGTGCATAAAAGGCGTTGGTCAGGTGTTCCAGCCAACGCCAGTCCCGGGTGGCCGCCGAGATCAGCGACTGCCAGCTCCAGTCGAGCGCGACCTGCTGTGGCAGGAGTAGATAGAACAGCACCATCAAGCCGATCCACAACGCGCCTTCCAGGTGCGCGCCGATGATCGTCAGCCATCGTGCCGCGCCGGCGTCTCTCTGCAACAGCACCTGTAGACGCTGCTGGCGTTGTTGTCCGTCGAGGCCTTCGAGTTGCACCACCGGCATTACGAAACTGCGGGACAAACTCAGGCGTCGCCAGGTCAGGCTGGCCAGTAATTGTGGCTTGAGCAGGCGCGGCCATTGGTGCAAGGCCTGCTTGAGCGTGGGCGTTTCACCGAACATGGCCTGGGACAGGATGTACAAGGGCAGGCGTTCGAACGCCGGCTTCAGCCACCAGAAAATGAACACGGCGAGCGAGGGCGAATCCCGGAATCCCCAACTGAGCAGCGCGAAAATGGGCAAGGTGACCATGGCCCAACTGGTCATCAACAGGCGTCGGTGGCGCTGGCTCAGGAGCACGCCGAGGTCCATGGCTTCCCAGGTCGAGCGCGGGCGAATCACCACCGTGGCGTCACTCAGGCGCATGGCGGCGACGTCCGGCGAACACGAGATAAATCACCACCAGCAACCAGAGCGCCGCGCCAACCAGGTACTTGGTCTGGTGTGAAGGGGCGGTCATTGACGACCAATAGGCTTCGATAAACGCTGCGATCAACAGAAACAGCATGACCCCGCAGACCAGCAGCACACTCTTGCGCGCTGCCAATCGCAAGGCCTCAGTCCGTGGCAAGCGCCCCGGGGCGACCAACGCCCAGCCCAGCTTCAGACCAGCGGCACCGGCCAGGGCGATGGCGCTGAGTTCGAAAGCGCCATGGCCGATCACGAATGACCAAAAGGTTTGCCCGTAGCCGACGTACGTCAGGTGCCCGGCCACCGCACCAATCATCAGACCGTTGAACATCAGGAAAAACACGCTGCCCAGGCCGAACAGCAAACCACTGGCGAAGGTCTGAAAGGCGATGCCGATGTTGTGCATGATGTAGTAGCCGAACATCGCCCAGTCCTCACTGGCGGCCCGTTCCGCCGTGCGCCCGAGGTGACCGGCAACGGGGTCGTACATGCTTTGCATTTCACTGACCTGCTCGGCGGGGATCAGGTTGTAGACCAGGTCCGGGTACAGGTACACCAGCAGCGCAAAACCGGCCAGGCTGCCAAAAAACAGCAGGCTGGCGGCGAGGACGAAGCGCCACTGTTCACGCACCAGCCGCGGGAAATCGGCCAGGATGAATGCCAGCATGTTGGCCCCCAGACGGCTGCGGTGTCGGTAAAGCTGTTGATGCCCGCGCAGCACTTGTTGCTGCAAGGCATCGATCAGAAAACTGCTGTAGCCGCGCTCTCGTGCGAGTGCCAAGTGTTGGCAGAGGCGTCGGTAATCCTTTGGGAAACTGCCGGCGTCGGTGACTTTGCCGTCGCGTTCCAACTGCTCGAGCAGGTGGGAGAAACGGTCCCATTCGGCCTTGTGCCGGCTTTCAAACAGGCTTTGCTTCATGTCGGCCCCAGCAAGCCGCGGGCGATACCATTGAGCTCGGTCATCGCCTGTGCAGGCTGGACTTGCAATGGTTGGGCAAGGATCGCGGCCAGTTCATTGACCCGCGCCTGGGAGAGTTCGCCCTGGCGCTCGGCAAACCCGAGAATCGCCTGTTGCTCGGTGAGTGTCAGGGCAAAGGCTGGGCGGCGGGGTTGGGCTTCGGGGAGTTCGGGGCGGGTGTGCAATTGTTCGCGGTAGATCACCAGGGTCCCGGCGGCGATATCGCCGAGGCGCTTGAAGTGGGGATGTTGCAGGCAACTGACGGCCCCGAGGAAGTAACCGAAGGGCAACAGGTCAACAACGCGCAGCAGGTTGCGCAGCAGCGAAGCGGACCAGCCGACCGGGGTGCCATCGTCGTGCACCACCCGCAGTCCCATCCATTGCTTGCCTGGCGAGCGGCCGTGGTTAAGCACCTCGAACAGCACCATGTACCACCAACTCACTACGAATAGCAGGATCGAGCCGAGTCCGGCACCCAGTTTGCCGAGCATCGCCAGTGCAATGAACAGCACGCCCAGGACCAGGCCGCGCAAACCAAGATCGATGGAAAATGCCAGCGCACGGACCATCAAACCGGCCGGGCGCAGCGGCAGATCGACGCCCTCCGGCGTTTCGACGTGATACCGCGTATCCAGTGGCGGTGACAGCGGCGCATTCCTTGGCAGTGCTGTGGTCTCGAGCATGGGCAACCTGATGATGTGGCCTGGATCGGGATTCTTTGTCCATCCGATGCTAGCAGCCTATACGGGGGGAAACGACATAACTATGTATTGCATGGTGAGCCGGGCAAGGTGCTTGAATGACAAGACTACTGGCCGGGGTGTGAGGTGAACGCCTAGACTTTGCCGATCTTCAGTTCAGGAATCGCCCGTGACCTCCATCTTCTGGTACGACTACGAAACCACTGGCATCAATCCCCGTTGCGACCGTCCGTTGCAAATGGCCGGCCTGCGCACCGACTTCGATCTCAATGAAATCGACGCGCCGGTCAATCTTTACTGCCAGCCCAGTGACGACATCCTGCCGCATCCGGCCGCCTGCGCGATCACCGGAATCACCCCCGGGCAACTGCGGGCGCAAGGCTTGAGCGAAGCCGATTTCATGACCCGGGTGCATGCGCAACTGGCCGCTCCCGGTACCTGTGGCGCGGGGTATAACACCTTGCGTTTCGACGACGAGATGACCCGCTACAGCCTGTACCGAAACTTTTTCGACCCTTATGCGCGGGAGTGGCAGGGCGGCAACAGCCGCTGGGACCTGATCGATGTGGTGCGCGCCGCTTATGCCTTGCGCCCCGATGGCATGGTCTGGCCGACCGATGACGAGGGGCGGGTCACGCTCAAACTTGAACGCCTGACCGCCGCTAATGGCATCGATCATGGCAATGCCCACGAAGCGCTGTCGGACGTTCGTGCGACGATCGCCCTGGCGCGCCTGATACGGGAAAAACAGCCAAAGCTGTACGACTGGCTGTTTCAACTGCGCAGCAAGCAGAAAGTCATGGACCAGATACGCCTGTTGCAACCGCTGGTGCATGTTTCCGGGCGATTTTCGGCCGCGCGCAGCTATGTGGGGGTGGTGTTGCCGCTGGCCTGGCACCCGCGCAACAAGAACGCCCTGATTGTCTGTGACCTGCACCTCGATCCCCAGGGCCTGCTCGACCTGGATGCCGAAAGCTTGCGCCAGCGCTTGTATACCCGTCGCGACGAACTGGCCGAAGGCGAGTTGCCGGTGCCGTTGAAGCTGATTCATATCAACAAGTGCCCGGTGGTGGCGCCGTTGTCGGTACTTCGCCAGGAAGATCAGCAGCGTTTGGGGCTGGATATGGCGCTGTATCAGCAGCGGGTGTTGCAGCTCAATGACGCCCGGAAAGTTTGGCTGGATAAAATCCTGGCGATCTATGCTCGCGAAGATTTTTCCCAGAGCCAGGATCCGGAGCAACAGTTATATGATGGATTTATCGGTGATCGGGATCGGCGATTGTGTGAGCAAGTCAGAACCGTTGACCCGGTGCAATTGGCACAAGAGCAGTGGCCTTTCGATGACGAACGTTTGCCTGAATTGCTGTTTCGATATCGCGCTCGTAACTTTTCCGACACGTTGAATTCCGAGGAGCAAGAACGCTGGCGAATATTCTGTCAGAAACGTTTGTCAGAACCCGAGTGGGGGGCGCCAAATACCCTTGAAAGTTTTGTAGAAGCCGCGGCCCAATTGAGCGTTAGTGCTACTGCGTTTCAGCAGGGGGTGCTCAGTGAGTGGCAGGATTATGTCCAGGGATTGCGTCAGCGTTTGCATCTTTGAAATCGAACATGCCAGGGCTTAAAACACCGGGCATAAAAAACGCCAGCATTTGCTGGCGTTATTTTTTGTCACGGATCCGTCTGCGACAAGCTCTGAAGCTTAGCCCAGCAGGGTAGCCCAGCCTTCCACCACGTCACCGCCCCACTTGGCTTTCCACTCTTTCAGAGTCTTGTGGTTGCCACCTTTGGTTTCGATGACTTCACCGTTGTGCGGGTTTTTGTATTGTTTAACTTTGCGAGCACGCTTGGTGCCGGTAGTTTTCACTGCGCCGCCGCGTGGTGCCTTGGTTTTGGATTCTGGATCCAACAGCGCGATGATGTCACGCAGGGACTTGGAGTACTCGCCCATCAGGGTGCGCAGTTTGCCTTCGAATTCCAGCTCGGTTTGCAGTTTGTCGTCTTGGGACAGGTTCTTCAAACGGGCTTGCAGCTCTTTGATAGCTTCTTCGGTGGCGCGATATTCGTTGATCAAGGACATGTGGACTACCTTATGTTGTGCGCTGGATGGCAGGTGACAGTGCGGCAATAATAGTCACGGTGTTTCATCAAGTAAACATTTAAGCCAACTTTATTTAATTTACTTGCTGTGGTTTTGGCGCGCGTCGGTAATGCATTTATTAGTGTGGTCCAGGTCTGCCGGATATACATAAATTAACATTTGGCCGGCACCACTAGAGCATCCGGGCGAACCGGCACTGGCGCTGTCCGTCCTGCCGCACCGACCTTCCGGCAGGGCGAAACGTCAACAATACTGCAGTTTTGCTGCGCAATCGCTAGAATGGCGGCCTTTGCGAAGTTCTGGAGTTCCCCCCTCATGCGCACTTTTCGTCTGGTGATTTCTTGCCCGGACCGTGTTGGCATCGTTGCCAAAGTCAGTAACTTTCTGGCATCACACAATGGCTGGATCACTGAAGCGAGCCATCACTCGGACAATCTCAGTGGCTGGTTCTTCATGCGTCACGAGATCCGTGCCGACTCCCTGCCATTTGGTATCGAAGCGTTTCGCGAAGCCTTTGCCCCGATCGCCGAAGAGTTCTCGATGGACTGGCGCATCACCGATACCGAACAAAAGAAACGCGTGGTCCTGATGGCCAGCCGCGAGTCGCACTGCCTGGCCGACTTGCTGCACCGCTGGCACAGCGATGAACTGGACTGCGAAATTTCCTGTGTGATTTCCAACCATGATGACTTGCGCAGCATGGTGGAGTGGCACGGCATTCCGTACTACCACGTCCCGGTCAATCCGCAGGACAAGCAGCCGGCCTTCGCCGAGGTTTCGCGCCTGGTCAAACAGCACGACGCCGAAGTGGTGGTGCTTGCCCGTTACATGCAAATCCTGCCGCCGCAGTTGTGCAGCGAATACGCGCACAAGGTCATCAACATTCACCACAGCTTCCTGCCGTCGTTCGTCGGTGCCAAACCCTATCACCAGGCTTCCCTGCGTGGCGTGAAGCTGATCGGCGCGACCTGCCACTATGTGACCGAAGAGCTGGATGCCGGCCCGATCATCGAGCAGGACGTGGTGCGCGTCAGCCACAGCGACAGCATCGAAGACATGGTGCGTTTCGGCCGCGATGTCGAGAAGATGGTGCTGGCCCGTGGCCTGCGTTATCACCTGGAAGACCGGGTGCTGGTGCACGGCAACAAAACCGTCGTCTTCTGATAGACCTGCGGTACAGTTGAAATTCGAAGGGTCTGGGCGTTCAATCGCTTCAGGCCCTTCGCCGTTTCTGTACCGAGGACATGACCATGGCCGATCCACTGGACAAAGCCACATCCAAGGCTCCCGCCACGTTGGGCGAGGGTTGCCTGAGCCGCTACGACCCGGATGACATGGGGCCTGAAACGGGTACGGAGTTTCCTGATGCCGCGCAGTTGTGGGAGCAGTTGCAACAAGAGCCCGAGGACAAACCCAAGCCTGCCTGAGTTTCATCAACTTCATCGGCAGCGACACGACCCACACGGTCGGTTTGCAGCGCCAGCCACTGGGCCTTGGTCATCGGAACACGTCCGTTGTCGAGCAGGCGCTCGAGGGTTTGTAGCCAGTATCGGCGCGAAAACTCATGACGCATGTCCACCGGGTGCAGGCCCAGGCGAATCACCGGGGCCTGCTGCCAGCGTTGTTCACGGCGGTCGCTGACGAGCTTCGATACGATCCGGCGCCAGGCACCGCGCGCACTCCAGACCAGCCCCGGCGCCTCGAACGCGGTGAAATCCGGCAGCCGGTACAAGTGCTGCGAGTCGCTGGTGTAACTCAACGGCAATTGGCGCAATGCCTGGCGAGTGCCTTGGCTCATCAACCAGGCAGGGGCGACGAACCCCTCCAGCGGCCAGTCATGGCGGTGGAACATTTCGATGCCCGAACGCAGGCGGGCGAGGGCGGCGTCCTGCGACAAACGGTAAAACTCGCCTTCGTGGGTGTAGACCCGACGCATGAACCAGTCTCGGGGATTGCTGGCCATCGGCCCGTCGTCGCAGTGGAAGTAGCCATGCAGCGCCAGTTCGTCGCCCCGGGCGAGCCTGGTACTGAGCTGGCGGCAAAATTGCGGATGGGCGTCCAGGTTGTTGTGTTTGTGGAAGTCCGGCACCACCAGCCAGGTGATCGGCACGCCATCCAAAGTGTCGACGGCTTTGACGAACGGCTGGTAATCGGCCCAGGTTGGCGGTGCCACGTCGTGCAGTACCAGCAGTAAAGCGGGACTGTTCATGGACTCAACCGTTGGCTGTCAGCGGCCATTGGCTGCCGAGCACTGCGTGGTAGTGGCGCAACAAGCTGTTGACCACGGTGTCCCAGGCGTAATGCCGTTCGACATGCAACCGCGCCTGTTTGCCCAGCGTTGTGTTGCCCGACCCGAACAATTCTCGAACGGCGGTGGCCATCGCGGCGGGATTGTTCGGCGCGCAGAGCCGGCCGCAGTCCTCGGTGACGATTTCCTCGAAAGCCCCGGCCGCCACGGCCACCACCGGAATACCGCTGGCCATGGCTTCGAGTAACACCAGACCGAAGGTTTCCTGATCGCCTGCGTGTAACAGTGCATCGGCGCTGGCCATCAGGCGGGCCACCTGCGGCGCCGGGCAGAACTCGTCGATCACCGTCACGTTGGACGGCACGGCCGTGGGCATCGACGAGCCAACCAGCAGCAGGTGATAGCGTCGGCCCAGGCGTTTCATGCAGTCGAGCAGCACCGGCAGGTTTTTTTCCTTGGAACCACGCCCGGCGAAGATCAGCAGACGGGTGTTTTCGTCCAGGCCCAGCTCGGCTCGCAGCCCGGGGTCTCTGGCATCGGGATTGAAGGTTTGCAGGTCGACGCCGAGCGGTTGCACAAACACATTCTTGACTCCAAGCCCGGTGAGCTTGTCGGCCATGACCCGGCTGGGCGCCAGTACGCGGTCAAAGTTGCCGTAGAGCTTGCTGACATAGGCTTCGACGTTGTTGGTCACCCAATGGCCCATGCGGTTGCTGACCAGCAGGGGCAGGTCCGAGTGATAAAAGCCGATGACCGGCACATCGAGTTGGCGCCGCGCATCCAGCGCCGCCCAGGCCGTGAGATAAGGATCGCCGACTTCAATCAGGTCGGGCTGCAAATCCTGCAAGACATTGCGCCAGGGCGCGAGGCGCAGAGGGAAACGATAGCCCTTGCCGAAGGGCAGGGCAGGGGCCGGAACGGTGTAAATACCATCCTGTTCGCTAAAAGAAGATCCGGGAATCAACAGACTGTGGCGAATGCCCGGTTTGATGCCCAAACGACGGTGCTTCGCATCCAGATAAGTGCGTACGCCACCGCTGGCAGGGGCGTAGAACATGGTGATGTCAGCGATATGCACGATGAACAATCCTCCAGTCCCGGTACTCCCTTGGTTGACCTATATGAAGGATAGATGTTCGGTTGGGGTTTGTGCGGGTGGGGGGGGCGGCGGGGTTTTGTAGTGTTTGGCAGGCCGCTATCGTCGGAACGCCGCCCGGAGCAGGCTTGCTCCCACAGTAAATCTCCAGTGCGACAAAGATCCCTGTGGGAGCGAGCTTGCTCGCGATGGGGCCAATTCAGACGCTAGATACGGAAACTGCCTACCAGCTGCTTCAACCGCGCCGCCTGCTGCTCAAGGTCCGAGCACGCGCGCAATGTCGATTGCAGGTTTTCCACGCCTTCCTGATTCAGCGTGTTGATCTCGGTGATGTCGACGTTGATCGACTCCACCACGGCGGTCTGTTCCTCGGTCGCGGTAGCCACCGACTGGTTCATGCCGTCGATTTCACCAATACGCAGCGTCACGCTGTTCAGGCGTTCGCCCGCGAGGTTGGCGATTTCCACGCTGTCCTGGCTGTGGCGTTGACTGTCGCTCATGGTGCTGACCGATTCCCGGGCGCCGACCTGCAGCTCCTCGATCATGGTTTGCACCTGTTGTGCCGATTCCTGGGTGCGATGTGCCAGGTTGCGCACTTCGTCCGCCACCACAGCAAAACCACGACCGGCTTCACCGGCACGGGCGGCTTCAATCGCGGCGTTGAGCGCCAGCAAGTTGGTTTGCTGGGAAATGCTGGTGATCACTTCGAGAATCTGCCCGATGTTCACCGTTTTGCTGTTCAGCGATTCGATGTTGGAGCTCGATGTGCTGAGCATGCTCGACAGTTGATTCATCGCCACGATACTGCGGTCCACCACTTGTTGACCATCTTCGGCCAGGCTGCGGGCATCGCTGGCCTGGCTCGACGCCTGAGCTGCGTTGCGGGCAATTTCCTGGGCGGCGGCGCCGAGCTGGTTGATGGCGGCTGCGACGCTGCTGGTGCGCGAGGCTTGCTGGTCGGAGTTGAACATCGACGAGTTGGAAGCCGCAACCACGCGCAACGCCACTTCATTGACTTGCCCGGTGGCTGAGGACACTTCGCGGATCGAGCCGTGAATGCGCTCGACGAAACGGTTGAACGCGGTGCCGAGGGTGCCGAATTCGTCGTTGTTCTGGATGGTCAGGCGTTTGGTCAGGTCGCCTTCGCCGTCGGCGATGTCGGCCATGGCACGGGTCATGACGTGCAACGGCTGGATCAGGATGCGAATCAGCATGCCCAGCAGGGCGATGATGATGGCCACGGCAATGATGGTCGCAACGACAGCCGAGGTGCGGAATTCGCTGAGCATCGAGTAGGCTTTTTCCTTGTCGACCGAAACGCCGATGTACCAGTTGACCGATGACAAGCCTTTGATCGGGGTGAAGGTCACGATGCGGGTTTTGCCGTCGACCTGGATTTCGCTCATTGTGCTGCTGATGGCCGGTGTGTCTTGCGGGTAGACATCCTTGAGCATCTTCATCGCCAGCGCTTTGTCGGGATGTACCAGGATTTTGCCGTCGGAGCTGACCAGGAAGGCATAACCGATGCCATTGAAATCCAGCGTGCCAAGGCTGTCGGCGATCACCTGCAAACTCAGGTCGCCACCGACCACGCCGATGTTCTGGCCGTCCTTGATAACGCTGTCGACAATCGAAATCACCAGTTGGCCGGAGGCCAGATCCATATAAGGCTCGGTTAATGCCGAACCGCTGCTGCCTTGCGCGCTCTTGTACCAAGGGCGTGCTCGCGGGTCATAGCCATCGGGCATCTTGCTGTCCGGGCGAATGATGAAAGAGCCATCCTTGCTGCCGAGGTAGGCGCCCATGAAGGTCGAGGTCACGGCTTTTTGTACAAGCAGCCTGGAAACGTTGTCGGCATCGGGGTTGAGCGCGACAGTTTGTGACAGGTTTTCAATCAGCAGGCTGCGCCCGTTCAACCAGGTCTGGATATTGTTGGCGGTCACTGCGCCCATTTCCTGCAGATAGTTATTGAGGTTTTCGCGGATGGCGTTGCGCTGCAGATAGTCGTTGTACAGCGTGAATGAGGCGAAGGCGGCAATAACAATGAGGGCGGCGGCAAGCAGGATTTTATGGCTGAAACGCAGATTTTTGTTCATGGCTTGGGGTTCCGCTAAGGTCTTAATGTCCAGTGCGTGCTTTTATAAAGGGACGCACGACGGGCAAGGTTGAAAGCAAGTGAATTTTCCGACTCTCCTTAGGGAAATTTCCGACCAGATCGTGTCTGACTGCTTTGTCGTTATCTCTATCGGCCGTGTAGGACCAAAGATTAATCATGGGTGACCAAATGCCTGACTCATTGCAACTCGTTATCGGCGCCGATCTCAACGGGCAGCCGATTGCCCAGGCCATGCGTCTGGCGAACCGCCACGGTTTGATCGCAGGCGCGACCGGCACCGGCAAGACCGTCACTTTGCAACGATTGGCCGAAGCCTTCAGCGATGCTGGCGTGGCGGTGTTCGCCGCTGACATCAAGGGTGACCTGTGTGGCCTCGGTGCCGCCGGCAACCCCCAGGGCAAGATCGCCGAGCGAATTGCCGGGATGCCCTGGCTCAACCATAAGCCTCAGGCTTATCCGGTGACGTTGTGGGACGTACACGGTCAGTCCGGTCATCCTTTGCGCACAACCTTGAGTGAAATGGGGCCGTTGTTGCTGGGCAGCCTGCTGGAACTGACCGACAGTCAGCAGTCGGCGCTGTACGCCGCGTTCAAGGTAGCGGACCGCGAGGGGCTGTTGTTGCTCGACCTCAAGGACCTGAAGGCGTTACTCAATCACCTGCGCGACAACCCTCAGTTGCTGGGCGACGATGCGGCATTGATGACCACCGGCTCCAGTCAGGCATTGCTGCGGCGTCTGGCGACCCTGGAGCAACAGGGCGCCGAAGCTTTGTTTGGTGAGCCGGCGCTGCAACTCGAAGACATCCTCCAGCCCACTGCGGACGGGCGTGGGCGCATTCATTTGCTGGATGCCAGCCGTCTGGTGCATGAAGCGCCGAAGGTCTATGCAACGTTCCTGCTGTGGCTGCTGGCCGAGCTGTTCGAGCAACTGCCGGAGCGTGGCGATGCCGACAAACCGTTGCTGGCGCTGTTCTTCGACGAGGCCCACTTGTTGTTCAATGGTACGCCCCAGGCGTTGCGTGATCGTCTGGAGCAAGTCGTGAGGCTGATTCGTTCGAAAGGCGTGGGCGTGTATTTCGTCACCCAATCGCCGGGTGACCTGCCGGATGATGTGCTGGCGCAGTTGGGCTTGCGCATCCAGCACGGTCTGCGTGCGTTCACCGCCAAGGAGCAGAAGTCCCTGCGCGCGGTGGCCGAAGGTTTCCGGCCGAATCCGGCGTTCGATACGTTGTCGGTGTTGACCGAGCTCGGGATCGGCGAGGCGCTGGTCGGCACCTTGCAGGAAAAAGGCACGCCGGAAATGGTCCAGCGGGTGCTGGTCGCGCCGCCGCAATCGCGGATCGGGCCGTTGACCGATGCCGAACGCACGGCGCTGATAGCCGGTTCGCCATTGCAGGGGCGTTATGACAAGCCGATTGACCGTGAATCGGCCTATGAGGTGCTGATGGGACGCAAAGGCCTGGCGCCGCAAGACGAAGCAGCTCCGGATAAGCCGGCACCTGAGGAGCCAAGTTTCACCGAGCAGGCCGGGGAGTTCCTAGGTACGGCCGCCGGCCAGGCCTTGAAGTCGGCGATGCGCCAGGCGGCCAATCAGCTTGGGCGACAGTTGGTGCGCGGGTTGATGGGCTCGTTGCTAGGCGGCAGCAAACGCCGCTAGATTGAGCGAACACAGTTAAATGTAGGAGCGAGCCTGCTCGCGAAAGCGCTGTGACATTCAACGTATATGCCGACTGTTACACCGCCATCGCGAGCAGGCTCGCTCCCACACGGGTCTCAAGTCAGGATTTGGATTTGGCGTGCGCCGCCAGTCGCTCCAGCGCGGCCCGCAAATTCGGGTCGCTGATGCCATCGGCCGTGGCCTGGATGGTCGCTGCCGCGTCGTTGGACAAATCCATGGTATGCCCGGCCGCACCTTGCTGAACGGTCGGCGGTTGAACTTTGAACAGGATCCGGGTCAGATTGGCAAACTCGTCGAACAGTTGCAGTTGCCGTTGCAGGCGCTTCTGCTGGTAGCGCAGGCGGGTTGCCCAATGACCGTCGGTGACAATCAGCAACAAACTGCCTTCGCGCCAGGAGGCCACGTGGCAATGCTCGCGAGCGGCGGGTTGCAATTGGCTTTCGAGTAAACGCTGCAGATGACCCAGGCGTTGAGCGTGGCCGAGAATGGCTTTCAGCGGCTTGGCTTCGCGTAGTAGAACGGCAGGTACTTTGGCCGTAAGTGGGCGAAATGCCATGATCAGACACCTGAAGTAACAGAGGCGCCATGGTAGCAGAAAGCACCGGATGCACCCGCCCATTGCTTTTGTGGGTGCTTTGCCCATTAAATCAACAACTAACTTCTGCCTTGAACGGCTTGAAGTTGAGCAAAATGCCCTTATTTTAAGTGAGCCCCGTCAAAGCGCTGTGCCAGCATCGTGGAATATCGCCACTTTCCTCTCCATCGTTTCCGGGTAGAATGCTCGTTCGCATGCGGCCATGAGGGCTGCACGGGCGACTCACGGGGCCGCCCTCCATCCCTTTAGTGTGGAAGATCCTGCCGATATGTTTGCGCCTTTGTTAAAGAAACTTTTTGGAAGCAAGAACGAGCGTGAAGTCAAACGCATGCTCAAGACGGTGCAACTCGTCAATGCCTTCGAAGAGCAAATGGTGGCCCTTTCGGACGATCAATTGCGTGCCAAGACCAGCGAGTTCAAGGCCCGTATCGCCAAAGGGGAGTCCCTCGACAAACTGCTGCCAGAAGCCTTTGCGGTCGCCCGCGAAGCCGGCAAGCGTGTCATGGGCATGCGCCACTTCGATGTCCAGCTGATCGGCGGCATGACCTTGCATGAAGGCATGATCGCGGAAATGCGTACCGGTGAAGGCAAGACCCTGGTGGCAACACTGGGCGTTTACCTCAACGCGCTGTCCGGCAACGGCGTGCACGTTGTGACGGTGAACGACTACCTGGCCCGCCGTGACGCCAACTGGATGCGCCCGCTGTATGAATTCCTCGGCATGACAGTCGGCGTGGTCACGCCGTTCCAGCCGCCGGAAGAGAAGCGCGCTGCCTACGCCGCCGACATCACCTACGGCACCAACAACGAATTCGGTTTCGATTACCTGCGCGACAACATGGCGTTCAGCATGGAAGAAAAATTCCAGCGCGAACTCAATTTTGCCGTGATCGACGAA
The DNA here is from genome assembly GCF_056400405.1 of Pseudomonas sp. P5_B3. NCBI lineage: Bacteria > Pseudomonadati > Pseudomonadota > Gammaproteobacteria > Pseudomonadales > Pseudomonadaceae > Pseudomonas > Pseudomonas sp. P5_B3. The sequence goes on from NZ_JBFULI010000022.1 coordinate 20,771, forward strand.
GTCGACTCCATCCTCATCGACGAAGCCCGTACGCCGCTGATCATCTCCGGTCAGGCCGAGGACAGCTCCAAGCTATACATCGAGGTCAACAAACTGATCCCGACGCTTGAGTTGCACATCGAAGAAGTCGAAGGCGAAGTCACCAAGGCCGGCCACTACACCGTTGACGAGAAGACCCGCCAGGTCGAACTCAACGAAGCCGGTCACCAGTTCGTCGAAGAAACGCTGACCCGCATCGGCCTGCTGGCTGAAGGCGAGAGCCTGTACTCGGCGCATAACCTGAGCCTGCTGACTCACGTTTACGCCGGCCTGCGCGCGCACAAGCTGTTCCATCGCAACGTCGAATACATCGTGCAGGACGGTCAGGTCGTACTGGTCGACGAGCACACCGGCCGCACCATGCCGGGTCGCCGCTTGTCCGAAGGCCTGCACCAGGCCATCGAAGCCAAGGAAAACCTGAACATCCAGGCCGAAAGCCAGACATTGGCGTCGACCACCTTCCAGAACTACTTCCGTCTGTACAACAAGCTGTCCGGCATGACCGGTACGGCCGACACCGAAGCGTTCGAGTTCCACCAGATCTATGGCCTGCAGGTCATGGTGATTCCACCGAACAAGCCGCTGGCCCGTAAAGACTACAACGACCTGGTGTTCCTGACCGCCGACGAGAAATACGCGGCAATCGTGGCCGATATCAAGGAAAGCATGGCCGCTGGTCGTCCGGTGCTGGTGGGTACTGCCACCATCGAAACCTCCGAGCACATGTCCAGCCTGCTCGTGAAGGAAGGCATCGAACACAAGGTTCTGAACGCCAAGTTCCACGAAAAGGAAGCCGAGATCATTGCCCAGGCCGGTCGCCCGGGCGCACTGACCATCGCCACCAACATGGCCGGTCGTGGTACCGACATCCTCTTGGGCGGTAACTGGGAAGTGGAAGTGGCTTCCCTGGAAAACCCGACCCCTGAGCAGATTGCCCAGATCAAGGCCGACTGGCAGAAGCGTCACCAGCAAGTGCTCGAATCGGGCGGTTTGCAGGTGATTGCATCCGAGCGTCACGAATCGCGCCGTATCGACAACCAGCTACGTGGTCGTGCCGGTCGTCAGGGCGACGCCGGTTCCAGCCGTTTCTACCTGTCGCTGGAAGACAGCCTGATGCGCATCTTCGCCTCTGACCGGGTGAAGAACTTCATGAAGGCCCTGGGCATGCAGCCTGGCGAAGCGATCGAACACCGTATGGTGACCAACGCCATCGAAAAGGCCCAGCGCAAGGTCGAAGGTCGTAACTTCGACATTCGTAAACAACTGCTCGAGTTCGACGACGTCAACAACGAACAGCGTAAAGTGATCTATCACATGCGTAACACGTTGCTGGCCGCCGACAACATCGGTGAGACCATCGCTGACTTCCGTCAGGACGTGCTCAACGCCACCGTCAGCGCACACATTCCTCCGCAATCGCTGCCTGAACAGTGGGACGTGGCCGGTCTGGAAGCTGCGTTGCAGAGCGATTTCGGTGTGACGCTGCCGATCCAGCAATGGCTCGACGAAGACGATCACCTGTACGAAGAAACCCTGCGCGAGAAGCTCATGAACGAGCTCGTCGCGGCGTACAACGAGAAAGAAGACCAGGCGGGCGCCGAAGCGCTGCGCTCCTTCGAGAAACAAATCGTTCTGCGCGTACTGGACGACCTGTGGAAAGACCACCTGTCGACCATGGACCACCTGCGTCACGGTATCCACTTGCGTGGTTATGCCCAGAAGAATCCGAAGCAGGAATACAAGCGCGAGTCGTTCACCCTGTTCTCCGAATTGCTGGATTCGATCAAGCGCGACTCGATCCGTGTGCTGTCCCATGTTCAGGTTCGCCGCGAAGACCCGATCGAAGAAGAGCAGCGCCTGCGTCAGGAAGCCGAGGCATTGGCCGCTCGCATGCAGTTCCTGCATGAAGAAGCTCCAGGCCTTGAGCAGCCGGAAGTGTTGGGCGAAGAGATCGATGTTGCTCTCGCTGCTGCACCGGTTCGCAACGAGCAGAAGCTGGGTCGTAACGAGCTGTGCTATTGCGGTTCGGGCAAGAAGTTCAAGCATTGTCACGGGCAGATTCAGTAAAACCCGTTTCAAACGCTGAAATACCCGCGCCGCGACCGGCTTCTGCCGTCGCGGCGTTTTACCATTCGAACCACCGTTCTGCTGAAACGGTGCTGACATCATTTATAAAGGAGCGCATTCATGGCTGTTGGTCTTGGTCCTTTGCCAACGTTGCACCCGGTTGCCGGTTTTGAACTCGGTATCGCCTCGGCCGGCATCAAGCGCCCGGGGCGCAAGGATGTTGTGGTCATGCGCTGTGTTGAAGGCTCCACGGTTGCCGGCGTGTTCACCTTGAACGCCTTTTGCGCCGCGCCGGTGATCCTGGCCAAGCAACGCGTACAAGGTCCTGTGCGCTACCTGCTGACCAACACAGGCAATGCCAACGCCGGCACCGGCGAACCAGGCCTGGCCGCGGCCGAGCGCACTTGCGCGAAACTGGCCGAATTGACCGGCGTCGATGCCAGCCAGGTGCTGCCGTACTCCACCGGTGTGATCGGCGAGCCGTTGCCAGTGGAGAAAATCGAAGGTGCGCTGCAAGCTGCCCTTGATGATCTGTCGATCCACAACTGGGAAGCTGCCGCCACCGGCATCATGACGACTGACACCCTGCCAAAAGGTGCCAGCCGTCAGTTCCAGCACGACGGTGTGACCGTCACCGTTACCGGTATCAGCAAAGGCGCCGGCATGATTCGCCCGAACATGGCGACCATGCTCGGCTACATCGCCACTGACGCCAAGGTTTCCCGCGACGTGTTGCAAAACCTGATGCTGGATGGCGCCAACAAATCGTTCAACCGCATCACCATCGATGGTGATACGTCGACCAATGACTGCTGCATGCTGATCGCCACGGGTCAGGCGGCGTTGCCGGAAATCACCCGCGCCGAAGGCGAGTTGTTCGCCAAGTTGAAGCAGGCGGTGTTCGAAGTGTGCATGGACGTGGCCCAGGCCATCGTGCGTGACGGCGAAGGCGCGACCAAGTTCGTGACTGTTGAAGTCAATGGCGGCGGCAATCACCAGGAGTGCCTGGACGTCGGTTACACCGTGGCTCACTCGCCGCTGATCAAGACTGCATTGTTTGCGTCCGACCCGAACTGGGGACGTATCCTGGCCGCTGTCGGCCGTGCCGGCGTTCCGAACCTGGATGTGAGCAAGATCGACGTATTCCTTGGCGAAGTGTGCATTGCCAGCCGTGGCGCGCGCGCGGCGACCTACACCGAAGCCCAGGGCGCGGCGGTGATGCAGCAGGAAGAAATCACCATCCGCATCGAGTTGGGTCGTGGCGATTGCAGCGAAACCATCTGGACCACCGACCTGTCCCACGAATATGTGAAGATCAACGCCGAGTACCGTACTTGATCTCTCGTTAGATCGAGTCGCTGCTATCGCGAGCAAGCTCGCTCCCACAGGGATTTTTGGTGCTCACACTCTTTGTGTTTCACCTTCACCACTGTGGGAGCGAGCTTGCTCGCGATGGCGGTCTGTCAGTCGCTAGCTAGACTGGCCTGTCCCCCCATCAAAAGGTCCCGAACATGAGCCTGCACCTGATCATCGGCGACAAACTGCTTTCTTCCTGGTCCCTGCGCGGCGCCCTGGCTCTCGACCTGACCGGCGCGGCCTACACCGAAGAACTGATCAAGCTGAACCAGCCGGACACCCGCGAGCGTCTGCTCAAGCATTCGCCGACTGGCAAGGTCCCGCTGCTGAAAACCGAACACGGTACCATCGCCGATTCCCTGGCGATTGCCGAATACCTGGCAGAACAGTTCCCGTCCGCAAGCCTCTGGCCGAAAGACATCGCCGCCCGTGCTCAGGCGCGTTCGGCGTGTGCGCAGATGCACAGCGGGTTCTTCGCCATGCGCGGCAATATGCCATTTGACCTGAGCCATGACGCCCCTTTGTCGCCGGTTCCGGCTGAGGTTCAGGTCGACATCGAACGCATGTCGGCGCTGTGGGCCGAGTGCCGTGCCGCCGCGACAGAAACCGGGCCGTACCTGTTTGGTCATATCAGTCTGGCTGACGTGTTCTTTGCACCGATTGCCGTGCGCCTGCGCACCTATCAGGTGAAACTGTCTGCCATAGACGAGGCCTACGTCGAAACCCTCTACCAATGGCCGGCGTTCAAGGCCTGGCAGAAGGCCGGACTGGAGGAGTTGCAAAAGTGAAACGAGTCCATGTCGCCGCCGCCGTCATCCGCGATGGCAGTGGCCAAATCCTCATCGCCCGTCGTGCCGACGCACAGCACCAGGGCGGCCTGTGGGAGTTTCCCGGGGGCAAGGTCGAGGCCGGCGAGTCGGTCGAAACCGCACTGGCCCGCGAACTCCATGAAGAGCTGGGCATCGTGGTCGGCGCGGCGCGCCCGCTGATCAAGATTCGGCACGATTACCCGGACAAACAGGTGTTGCTGGATGTCTGGGAGGTTTCGGCGTTTACCGGCGAGCCCCACGGTGCCGAGGGACAACCGCTGGCCTGGGTTACACCTCGTGATTTGTCGAATTACGAGTTCCCGGAGGCCAATCAGCCGATCGTCGCGGCCGCGAAATTACCCGCTCAGTACCTGATCACGCCGCAAGACCTGGAAACCCCCGCGTTGCTGCGTGGTATTCAGAAGGCCATTGCCGGCGGCATCAAGCTGATCCAGTTGCGTGCACCGAACGGTTACGATCCGAAATATCGCGACCTGGCTGTCGATGCGGTGGGCCTGTGTGCCGGCAAGGCGCAGTTGATGATCAAAGGGCCGTTCGAATGGCTGGGCGACTTCCCGTCCGCGGGTTGGCACATTACCTCGGCGCAGCTGCGCAAATACGCAGCGGCTGGCCGACCGCTCCCAGCGTCGCGCTGGCTGGCGGCCTCGTGCCATAACGCTGAAGAGCTGGCGCTGGCCGAACAGATGGGGGTGGACTTTGTGACCCTGTCGCCGGTTCAACCTACCCTGACTCACCCAGGCGCCGGGCCGTTGGGTTGGGAGCAGGCGTCGAGCTTGATCGATGGCTTCAGCAAGCCGGTGTTCCTGCTCGGAGGTGTTGGCCCGGCGCAGCTTCAGCAAGCCTGGGAAGCTGGTGCGCAAGGTGTCGCGGGGATTCGGGCGTTTTGGCCTGAGAGTTAATTCTTTAGCGAGCCTACTGGCCTCATCGCGAGCAAGCTCGCTCCCACAGTGGATTTGTGGCGCTCACAAAACTTGTGGGAGCGAGCTTGCTCGCGATGAGGGCCTGACAGGCACCGGCTAAACCTCAGGTTTCGCCGCAGGCTGCCAAAGAATCTCGGCAATTCCCTGACGCTTGGCAATCAGCCGCGCCGCAACAAACAACAGATCCGACAACCGATTGATATACGCCAGGCCAACCCCGGCCAACGGCTCAATCGCATTGAGTTGCTGACACCGCCGCTCTGCGCTGCGCGCCAGGCTGCGGCAGACATGGGCCTGGGCAATCAGCGCCGAACCGCCGGGCAAAATGAAGTTTTCCAGCGGTCCCAACTCTTCATTCCACACATCGATCGCGGCTTCCAGGCGTTCGATTTCCGCTGCATTCAACGCCTGATACACCGGCATCGCCAGTTCGCCACCGAGGTCGAACAATCGGTGCTGGCAAGGCGCCAAAACATCGATCACTTCCTGAAAGCCTGCAATGGCGTGCGTTTGCGCCGCCAATCCGGCCAGCAACACGCCCACCTGACTGTTCAGCGTATCGACTTCGCCAATGGCCTCGATCCGCGGGTGATCCTTGGGTACGCGACGGCCATCGCCCAGCCCGGTCTCGCCTTTGTCGCCAGTGCGGGTGTAAATCTTCGACAAACGAAAGCCCATGGTTACCTCGATAGCAGATTGAGTTGTTGCGAGACAGGTGGCGTGCTCGCCAGGGGCAGGCGCAAGGTGAAGCACGTGCCTTGGCCCGGGGTCGATTGCACTTCCATCTGCCCCTTGTGGTTGTTGGTGATGATGAAGTACGACACCGACAGCCCAAGTCCGGTGCCCTGGCCGATCTCCTTGGTGGTGAAGAACGGTTCGAAGGTCCGTTTGCGTACGCTCTCGCTCATGCCGATGCCATTGTCTTCGACCTGAATTTCCGCCCACGGCGGATTCAGCCTGGTGCGCAAAATGATCCGTCCCGGCTCGCTGCCGTCTTCACGCTGGTGAATGGCTTGCGCGGCGTTTTTCAACAGGTTGAGCAGTACCTGCTCCAGTTCGTTGGCGGTGCCGGGGACCGGGCCCAGCGCCGGATCGAACTGGCGAATGATGGCCTGGCCCTTGAAATCGAAGCCGATCGCCAGATCGAAGTCGTTACTGGCGATCTCCACCGCCTGGTCGATCAGGGCGGGCAAATCGCACGGAGCCATCTGGCGGGTGCTGCGACGGCTGAAGCTGAGCATGTGGGTGACGATTTTGGCGGCCCGGGCACCGGCCTGCTGGATGCCGTCGAGCAACTTCGGCACATCGCGAAGTTGCAGATACTGATTGACCGCCGTCAGTTCGATGCCGGCCTGTTCGGCCACTTCAAGGTTCTTCGGCAGATCGGGGGACAGGCGTCGGCGAATGTTTTGCACGTTGTGCAGGATCGCACCCAGCGGGTTGTTGATTTCGTGGGCCATGCCGGCGGCAAGACCACCCACAGAAAGCATTTTCTCCGACTGCACCATCATCTCTTCCAGGGACAGGCGCTGAGTGATGTCGTCGATCCGGATCACCACGCCACGCCCGGCGCCGCCCATCAATGGATAAAAGGTCAGGGCATAGTGGCGGGGCTCGTCATCCTTGAGCCAGGTGACACGTTCGATTTTGGCCACCGTATGCTGCTCGACCGTTTGCTTGAGTTGTGGCAAGAACGGCTTGAGCGGTTCGAAGGCGAGGAAGATGGGCTGGTTCAGGGCTTCGTCGAGGCGCGTGCCGGAAAGTGCGCTGGCTTCCTGGTTCCACTGCGTCACGTAGAGCTGTTCGTCGAGGGCGATCAGCGCCGACGGCATGGAGTCGATGATGCTGTTGAGGTAGTTCTGGAAGCCGGTAAGCTTTTTCTCGATCTTGCTGCGCACCTGGACTTCAAGCTCCAGTTTGCGGTTGGTGTGCCGGGTTTCTTCCGCCAGCCCCTGGGCCTGGTCGTAGGCTGCCTGGGAGTCGTCCCGGGCCCGCTTGAGTTGCTGCTCCCGGGCCTCGATTCGCGAAAGCATGGTGTTGAACGCCTCGGCGAGGCTGCCGATTTCATCGTGGTTTCCTCGTGAAGCACGCAGTGAGTAGTTTTCTTCACGGGTTACMTGCCGGGACAGCTCTTCGAGTTGGTGGATCGGCCGGGTAATCAGGCGCTTGATTTGACGGGCGATGACCAGCCAGAGCAGCACACTGAAAATCAGAATCCCCAGACTGGCCGTCAGGGTCCCGGTATAGAACGCCACTGGCAGTTCACTGCTGGCGACCAACAGCAAATGCCCCGGTGCAGCTCCGGGGCGGGGCAGGGTAATGACCTGGTTGCTGCGGAACTCGGTAACCTGCCAGTCTTCGATATGCCGGAACCGTTTCGGCAACTCCAGTTTGTCGCCATGCTGCAATTGCGCCAATTGCTCGCCTTTTCCGTCATACAGGACTGCCGCGCGCAACGGCGAATAGCTATTGAGTTCGTTTAGCAGGCGCTCAGCGCTTTGCGGCGAATCGAGGGCTTCGGAGGTCAGGCTCGGGTTGGATACCAGCCGGCCGATGGTCTGCAGGGCCTGAGGCGCCATGCTTTCCTGGGAAATGTAGTACGCGGCGCTGATAAAGGTCAGGTTGGCGACCAGCAGGACGGTGGTCAACAGGACTAGCAGGGCGGCCAGCAGTTTCTGGCCGACAGGCAGGTTTTCAAGACGCTGGCGCAATGGCATCGGGTTCATCGCTGAAAAGGAACAAGTGGCCAGCGTAGCCGCTGCTCAGTCGCTGGGCAATCCAAGGCTTTGCAGGCGAGCGATCAACCTTGACTCAAGCTGATTGAGATGAGGCAGGTTCAATTGATGACGCCCGGCCACTTTGCAGGCGTAGCCCAGCAGGTAGCTGATTTCTGTGCGGCGCTGGCTTGTGACGTCCTGATGCATCGAGGAGTAGTTGGCTGCGGTGGCGTGAATCACCCGTTCGACTTCCTGCTGCAGGTTTTCGGCCGCTGCCGGCTGACCACAACGCTCTAGCAACTCCACCAGTTCGCCGCACAGAGTAGCGACTTCGCAGTGATGTTGCTGCAAACCGCCGTTGCGGCAATCGTGCAGCACCGTCAGCGGATTGATCGCACAGTTAAGGGCGAGTTTGCGCCACAACCTGGTCAGGATTTCGGTGCTCCACTCGTGGGGGATGCCGGCAGTGCTCAGGTCATCGAGCCAGATCGGCGCAACCGGATGGCTTGCATCCCCCAGCCAGGTGAAACCATGCCCGGCAAACACCACGCGCCAATCGCCATCGCGGAAGGCGCCTTCGGTGCTCGACGCATAGATGCAGCGTGCCTGAGGTACCTGTGCCGCCACTGCATCCTGACTGCCCAGGCCATTTTGCAGCAGGATCAGTTCGGCACCCGGGGCCAGGCGTGGCGCCAGTCGGGCCACCGCGCTTTCGGTATCGTAGGCCTTGCACGCCACCAGCAGGCGGTTGATCGGTTGGGTGCTGCCGGCTGTCTCGGCGGGCACGGCATAGTGTCGCGCCTCGCCGTGTTCCACCAGTGTCAATCCACCGGCCGCCTCATAGGCCTGCAGCCTCGCGGCGTCCCGCAGGACCAGCCTGACCGGCACTCCAGCCCGCGCCAGACGTGTCGCCCATAAAGTGCCGAGGCTGCCGGCGCCCAGAACATGCCAGGTGGTAGACATCAGCTTTTTGCTCTGTTTAAGGCGTGCATCGGCAGCTCACAGTGAATGATGGGAAAGACCCGTTATAATCAGCGCGGATTTTAACCGCAAGCCAGGCGTGCTCCATCAGTGCGCCTTTAAATTTGGAGAGATTACATGCCGTCGTTCGACGTGGTATCCGAACTGGACAAACACGAAGTCACCAACGCGGTCGAGAACGCCGTCAAGGAACTCGATCGTCGTTATGACCTGAAAGGCAAAGGCAGCTTCGAGTTCAAGGAAAAAGACCTGACCGTCAACCTGACCGCGGAAGCGGATTTTCAGCTCGAAGCGATGATTGAGATCCTCAAGCTGGCGCTGGTCAAGCGCAAAATCGACGTGCAGTGCCTTGAAGTCAAGGACGCGTTCGCGTCGGGCAAGCTGATGAAGCAGGAAGCCGTCCTCAAGGAAGGTATCGACAAGGAACTGGCGAAGAAAATCGTCGCCCATGTCAAAGACGCCAAGCTCAAGGTCCAGGCGGCCATTCAGGGCGAGCAGGTTCGTATTACCGGCAAAAAGCGTGATGACCTGCAGGAAGCCATTGCAGTGCTGCGGGCCAAGGAATTCGGTATGCCGCTGCAGTTCAACAACTTCCGCGACTGATCTTGAACGCGGGAACCTCCTGGCGTTTGCAACGTCGGAGGCCCAAGCAACGGCAGAAACGGTTGAGCCCGTCGCGGTTCGATCTTTCTGCCGCTTTTTTACGCATGCCGGGTAGCCGGAAAACAGGAGAGAGTAGATGGACTTAAATGCCGAGGTAGACAATCTGGTCAAGGTATCCCAAACCTGGATCCCGATGATCATGGAATACGGCAGCCGTGTACTGCTGGCGGTCATTACCCTGGCCATTGGCTGGTGGCTGATCAACAAGGTCACGAAAAAGCTCGGCGGCCTGATTGCATTGCGTAATGCCGACCTGGCGCTGCAAGGCTTTATCAGCAGCCTGGCGAACATCATCCTCAAGATCTTGCTGATCGTCAGCGTGGCCTCGATGATCGGGGTGGAAACCACGTCGTTCGTTGCGGCAATTGGTGCGGCGGGTCTGGCCATTGGTCTGGCGTTGCAGGGCAGCCTGGCGAACTTCGCAGGTGGCGTGCTGATTCTGTTGTTCCGTCCATTTCGCATCGGTGACTGGATTGAAGCACAGGGTGTTGCTGGTACCGTCGACAGCATTCAGATTTTCCACACTGTGCTGCGTACTGGCGACAACAAAACCATCATCGTGCCTAACGGCAATCTGTCGAACGGCATTATCACCAACACCAATCGTCAGCCGACCCGTAAGGTCGTGTTTGATGTAGGCGTTGATTACGAAGCGGACTTGCAGAAAGCCCGAGAAGTGTTGCTGGAACTGGCCAAGGATCCGCGTGTATTGATTGACCCGGCACCTCAGGCAGTCATATCGACATTGGGTGACAGTTCTATCACTGTTTCCCTGCGTGTCTGGGTGAAGACGGCGGATTATTGGGATGTGATGTTCATGTTCAACGAACTGTCCCGTGATCGTCTGAGAGAGGCCGGCATCGATATTCCATTTCCGCAGCGGGTTATTCGCGTGGTTCAGGAATCTGCTGCGCAGTAAGGGGTGTGCGGTTAGTGCCTGACTTCTTGGTCAGGCATGTACTGCAGAGTCTGTTTGGTTAAATGTTGTACAGCAGACAACGAAAAAGGCCCATCCGAAGATGGGCCTTTTTTTGATTACCGCAAACTAACTTTCTGCGATTACAGAATGTTGAGTGGGTAGTCGGTGATCAGGCGGAACTCAGAGATATCGCCTTCGCCTTCGTCAGCATTGGCGGTGTGCCATGCTTGACGGATGCGGAACGACAGATCCTTGGCTGGGCCGGATTGAATGACGTACTTGGCTTCCACGTTGGTTTCGTGGTGTTTGCCGTCTGCACCGTACAGACCGGTGTAGGTGCTGTTCGATGGAGTGTTGGTACCGTCGATGTTCCAACCATTCACGTAACGGACCATGAAGCTCAGGCCAGGTACGCCGTACTCGGCCATTTTCAGGTCGTAACGGGCTTGTACCGACTTCTCGCCAGGGGCGTTGAAGTCAGAGTACTGAATGGAGTTGGCGAGGAAAATCGAGTCGCCACCACGGTTGTTGTCACCCACACCGATGTAGTCGAACGGGGTGTCGCCGTTGACCTTCTGGAAGGCCAGGGTCAGTGTGTGCGCTTTCAGGAACGAGTAAGCAGCAGCCAGGGAGTAGGCGGTGTTGCTGATGTCGCCTGCTTTAGCGTTACCGGTATCCTTGGTGTTGTAGATGTTACCGTCGAAGTTGATCGAGTTGTCGCCGCCCAGTGCGAGGGTGTAGTTCGCGTTGGCGTAGTACTGGTTCCAGACGTCTTCGAGCTTGGCACCGTAAAGCGATACGCTCAGGTCCGGGGTAATGCCGTACTTGCCACCGAAGTAGTCGATGGAGTTAGCTGTCACGCCAGCGTAAGTAGCGAACAGTTCGCCGTCACGAGCGTTGCGGTCCTGGCTGGTTGCCGAGTAGAAGTGACCGGCTTCGAGGTCGAGGTCAGTAACTTCGCTGCTCTGCAGTTGGATACCGCTGGCAGTTTGGTGAAGGATACGGGAACCGCCTACAGCGAACACCGGAGAAGTGCTTGGCTGCATGTCGCCGATTTTCAGCTCGGTCTTGGAGATGCGGAACTTGGCGGCAGCGCCGGCTTTGCCCTGGCTGTTGTTGACTTCGCCGTCAGAGTCCACGGACATGTTGCCGGAACCTGCATATTTGTCGGAACCGTCCAGCTTAATGGCCAGTTGGCCCCAGGCTTCAACGCCAACACCGATCAGACCTTGGGTGTAGCCCGAGCTGTACATGCCCTGGATGCCCTGGGTCCAGTCTTTGTCATCGACTTGGCCGTTTTTCTTGTTACGGTTGTAGTAGTAGTTGCGAACCAGCAAGTCGAGTTTGCTGTCTTCAACGAAACCTTTGGCTTCGGCCTGGTCGCTTACGAAAGGTGCGGCTACTGCCAACTGAGTACTGGCTGCTGCTGCAACTGCCAGTGCGATCATGCTCCACTTCATCACGCGCATCGTGATTTGCTCCTTTGGTTTTAGAAGAGTACTGCCGTCCCACCTGATTTATTATCTGGGCGGCTCTTTCTTTTTGTGTCGGCGCAAACTTATATCACGCCGACAATGTTGGCGATACTTGCGTATCTAACCTTTCGCCTTCTTTACGACCCTGTCGCAAATAGCGTGCTAGATGTCGCAAATTTCCAGCTCCAGCGCAACCGGGCTGACAACTTTAATGCTGTTTTCCGAGCCTTGGCGCCGGTAAAAAGAGTCCTGGTGAAACGTTTGAATCTCCATCGGGCTACCTTGCCACTGTATTTTTTGCCTGAAAACCCCCACTTCCAGCGGGTGTCACATCAGGTGATGTTGGGTATGAATGCAACAAGCGTGCACAAAATTGATTTTTTTGCAGTTTTTTTAAATTTGACTGTCTGACGCTGTAAAAACCTCATAAAACCGGGGGGCAAGCGCGTTTGGTTTGGGCTTGACGCCTTGCCTGGCATCCTGTTGCACCCTTCTGGTCGACTGCCTTACAAACAAAAATGTTACCGGTTCACCCCACCAGTGAGTAAATGGCGGATGTCGAAGCACTCAGCGTAGACCTACTGTGCGGTTTTGGTGCAAAAAATTTTTAGCCTTGTGCTGAATTCATTCCTGTTGACCGCTTGTCTGGCGTGAACTCTTCGTTGCGAATCAGTCATTTCGGCGTTTTTTGCCGGCTGATCGGTTCTGTAGTGGTGCGCGGCGGCGAAAAATGTCTCATTCGGGGGCGGGTGTCAGCTTTTCGCAGGCGCTCGTGACCTCTGTGCAAGGTTCGTCGTGAAGCATGCGCCGTTCGCAGGTATGCTGCCGTCCGGTCGTTTGGCGCGCCGTCCCGTCAGGATGAGCGCTAAGCTGAAAAATGATGATCCGGCGGGAGTGCGCACAGTGTTCGCTTTAGATCCACGACTTCAACAAGATACGTTACCGATCGGGGACTTTCCGCTCTGCCGGTTGCTGCTGTCCAACGATTCGAACTATCCCTGGTTCATCCTGGTACCTCGTCGCGAGGCTATCAGCGAGATATTTCAGTTGGATGTCGCAGATCAGCAACAGCTTTGGCAGGAAACAACTGTGCTTTCGCAAGTGCTCAAGGACTCGTTCGACGCGGACAAATTGAATGTTGCGGCGCTGGGCAACGTTGTAAGTCAGTTGCATATGCATGTGATTGTGCGCAAGCGCGAAGATGCCGCCTGGCCAGCGCCGGTTTGGGGTAAGCATCCGGCAAAACCCTACAACCCGGAGCAGATCGCCGCTATTCGCGAACGTTTGCGCCTGATTTTGACCGATGATTTTACGTTTCTGGAGGGCTGAACCATGAGCCTGGAAGAACGCGTTACCGAGCTTGAAAGCCGCCTGGCCTTTCAGGATGACACCATCCAGGCATTGAATGATGTGCTGGTGGCGCAGCAGCGGGTGGTCGAGCGTCTACAGCTGCAAATGGCTGCGCTGCTCAAGCGGCAGGAGGAAATGGTCGGCCAGTTCGAGTCGTTCGAAGAGGAAGCGCCGCCGCCGCACTATTAATCAACGCGCAGGCATAAAAAAACCGCGGACAGCTCGGCTGTGCGCGGTTTTTTTTAGCCTTGAGTCAGCGGCGCGGCAGTGCGGCGATCACATCTTCGGCTTGCAGGCCCTTGTCACGATTCATGACGGAGAACTCCACGCGCTGGCCTTCGACCAGGACACGGTGGCCTTCACCGCGAATGGCCCGGAAGTGGACGAAGATATCGTCACCGGAGTCGCGGGAGATGAAGCCGAAGCCTTTGGATGTGTTGAACCACTTGACGGTGCCGGTATCGCGGTTGCTCATGTCGTAGCTTGGCGAGGCGGCGGCCGGTGACGATTTGTAGAAGCAGATGCCCAAGTGCAGGGCAACAGCGATCAGGGCTGCGACCAGGCTGAACAGTACGGCGGGTTGACCGGCGATAACGGGCATCGGTGCGATCAGCGTCAGGGTTTGCAGGACCACGCTCAGAACCAGCAAGGCGCTGACCAGGTTTTGCAGTTGGTGGCGCGGGCCTTTGTTCCAGTAAGGGATGACAGGCGCAAGTGTAAGGTTGAGCAGGCCGAAAAAGGCCAGGTACAGTGCGTCGGATTGTTGCAGGTAAGGTAAGGCTTCGGATTGCAGGCTAGGGATGAAGGACAGCAGCAAGGCCGCTGCGCCTATCAACAGATGGACGATTTTCAACATTTTGATTAACTCACGTTAAGACAGTTCACAAGGAAGAGCTGATGGCGCACGGTTCGCTTCAAGATAATAAAGAGGCGTTGGACACGTACCCGGTATCAGCCTATGCGCCGTGCCCGGAAAAAATAGACACTGGCGACACGCCGTCTATTTAACAGCAAAGCCGCAGGCTACTCAAATCAGGGCGTCCGGCGGCTCGTTTGAGGCGATTTGCCGCAGATTGGTCGAAGTTAGAGGCTGCGATACGGCGGCAGGCTTGCTAGAGCGGTTGGGCGCCTGCTGGATGAAGCTCATCACCTTTAGGGGGGGATTCAATCGGCCGCATCGACCGATTGGCTAAATCTTTCAGTGGGTGTTTCTTAGTGTTCGCGCTCTTCTTTCCTACGCCATTCAATCCTGTGCTTCTGAAGGGGGCGTCACTTCGCTGCGTGGGAAATTGTCCGGAGTAGGACGTTCTCCAGTATCTGCCAAGAGTTGTTGGCTTGTCCTACGTCGAAGGTCAGGAATTCGTCTGGCTATGCCTCTGCGCCTGCGTTTTTATATGTCGACAGACAGTTGCTTTTAACGAAACCAGGATGGCAAAGGAGTGTCAGCGTTATGGTTTATGAACGGCAAGAAGAGGGGCGATACGGTTCGCACAGGGATGTAAGGGTCGATCCGTTTGTTCGTGAGTTCGATATGGGGCTGGCCCAGCCCTTGTCCCGCTCGGTGCGATTGAATGGCTTCGCCACCTGTTTGCGGCTTGAACAGGTTTATTGGGATATTTTGGGAGAGATGGCCCGGGCCAATGGTTGCTCGGTCAGTAGTCTGTTATCTCACGTGGATCGCGAAGTTCACTTGCGTCACGGTGGGGTAAAGAACTTCAGTGGATTGGTGCGGGTTGTCTGTGTTGTGCACAGTCTCAAGGAAGGGGGTTGCACCGTCACGGCCTAGCCCAGGGCGGCGAAAGCAGCAGAGTGTCGGTCTGTGCAGTCTTACGGCTGCACAGGCCGCATTTAATGGATATAATCCCGCTCTTTGCCGCAAAACCCTGCGTATGCGGTAGCAATCTGATCGCCGAGACAACCTCCATGCCGATGTACGATTATCAATGTGCTTCCTGTGGTCATCAGTTGGAAGCCATTCAAAAGATCAGCGATGCACCGCTGGTCGACTGCCCTGCCTGTCAGGCGCCGGAGCTTAAAAAGTTACTGTCCATGCCTGGCTTCCGCCTCAGCGGCACGGGTTGGTACGAAACCGATTTCAAGACCGGTTCCAAGAAGAACCTGGCCGGCGGCGACAAAGCTGACTAAGGTCTGGAACCTGAGTTGAACGACACGCGTGCTCTTGCATCACCCGGCGACTTTTTTAAAGGCGGGGCTGCTGTAGGATCTCCACCGAATTTCGAATTACGAGAAGTGAAACCACGACCATGATGCGCAGCCATTATTGCGGCCAACTGAACGAAAGCCTGGACGGCCAGGAAATTACCCTTTGCGGATGGGTCCATCGTCGCCGTGACCACGGTGGGGTGATTTTCCTCGATATCCGTGATCGTGATGGTCTGGCCCAGGTCGTGTTCGATCCGGACCGCGCTGAAACCTTCGCCGCAGCCGATCGCGTGCGCAGCGAGTACGTCGTCAAGATCACCGGCAAGGTTCGCCTGCGTCCGGCCGGTGCGACCAACGCCAACATGGCGTCGGGCATGATCGAAGTCTTGGGTTACGAGCTGGAAGTGCTGAACGAATCGGAAACCCCGCCGTTCCCGTTGAACGAGTTCTCCGACGTCGGCGAAGAAACCCGCCTGCGCTATCGCTTCCTCGACCTGCGTCGCCCGGAAATGGCCGAGAAGCTGCGTCTGCGTTCGCGCATGACCACCAGCATCCGCCGCTTCCTGGACGAGAACGGCTTCCTCGACGTCGAGACGCCGATCCTGACCCGTGCCACCCCGGAAGGCGCGCGCGACTACCTGGTGCCGAGCCGTACTCATGCCGGTTCGTTCTTCGCCCTGCCGCAATCGCCGCAGCTGTTCAAGCAACTGCTGATGGTGGCCGGCTTCGACCGCTACTACCAGATCGCCAAGTGCTTCCGTGACGAAGACCTGCGGGCCGACCGTCAGCCGGAATTCACCCAGATCGACATCGAGACCAGCTTCCTCGATGAAAAAGAGATCATGGGTCTGACCGAGCAAATGATCCGCAACCTGTTCAAGGAAGTGCTGGATCTGGAATTCGGCGATTTCCCGCACATGACCTTCGAAGAAGCCATGCGCCGCTACGGTTCCGACAAGCCAGACCTGCGTAACCCTTTGGAACTGGTGGACGTGGCCGATCAGCTCAAGGAAGTCGACTTCAAGGTGTTCAGCGGCCCGGCCAACGACCCGAAATGCCGCATCGCCGCCTTGCGCGTACCTGGCGGGGCGAGCATGCCGCGCAAGCAGATCGACGATTACACCAAATTCGTCGGCATCTACGGTGCCAAGGGCCTGGCGTACATCAAGGTCAACGAGCGCGCTGCCGGTGTTGAAGGCCTGCAATCGCCGATCGTGAAAAACATCCCTGAGGCCAACCTCAACGTGATCCTCGATCGCGTCGGTGCGGTCGACGGCGACATCGTGTTCTTCGGTGCCGACAAGGCGAAGATCGTCAGCGAAGCCCTGGGCGCGCTGCGGATCAAACTGGGCCACGACCTGGACCTGCTGACCTGCAAGTGGGCGCCAATGTGGGTCGTCGACTTCCCGATGTTCGAAGAAAACGATGACGGCAGCTTCACCGCCTTGCACCACCCGTTCACCGCACCGAAGTGCACCCCGCAAGAGCTGGAAGCCAACCCGGCTGGCGCTCTGTCCCGTGCCTACGACATGGTGTTGAACGGTACCGAACTGGGTGGCGGTTCGATCCGTATCCACCGTAAAGAAATGCAACAGTCGGTGTTCCGTCTGCTGGGCATCAACGAAGCGGAACAGGAAGAGAAATTCGGCTTCCTGCTCGACGCCCTGAAATACGGCGCGCCGCCGCACGGTGGCCTGGCCTTCGGTCTGGACCGTCTGGTGATGCTGATGACCGGCGCCCAGTCGATCCGTGAAGTGATCGCCTTCCCGAAAACCCAGAGCGCGGCGGATGTCATGACCCAGGCGCCGGGCCAGGTGGATGCCAAGGCATTGCGCGAGCTGCACATTCGTCTGCGTGAAACGCCTAAGGCCGAGTAAGGTTGACCTGAAGGGCGCATCTGCGGATGCGCCCTTTCTTTATAGTTAGAGCTGTTCAAGACTATTGTTTGTCGGCCGGCGCGATGCAGCGCAGCGGGCAATGTTTCAAAGAGAATTCGGAGCGAGTTATGGCAGGTCATTCCAAGTGGGCGAATATCAAGCACCGCAAAGAACGTCAGGATGCCAAGAGGGGCAAGATCTTCACCAAGTGGATTCGTGAGCTGACCGTCGCTGCCCGTCAGGGTGGTGGTGATCCTGGCTCCAACCCGCGTCTGCGCCTGGCTCTGGACAAGGCCCTGGGTGCCAACATGAGTCGCGACATCATCGATCGTGCTGTCGCCCGCGGTACCGGCGCTGCCGACACGGACGACGTGGTCGAGTTGACCTACGAAGGTTACGGTCCGGGCGGCGTGGCGGTGATGGTCGAATGCATGACCGACAACCGTAATCGCACCGCAGCCGCCGTTCGTCACGCGTTCAGCAAGTGCGGTGGCAACCTCGGGACTGATGGTTCGGTAGCCTATCTGTTCGAACGCAAGGGGCAGATCTCCTTCACGGCCGGCGTTGACGAAGATGCACTGATGGAAGCGGCCATGGAAGCCGACGCTGATGACGTGGTGACCAACGAAGACGGTTCTATCGACGTTTTCACCTCGTTTGCCGGGTTCTATTCCGTGCGTAACGCACTGGAAGCGGCGGGTTTCAAAGGTGATGACGCGGAAATCGTCATGTTGCCGACCACCAGCGCCGAACTCGATCTGGAAGGCGCCGAGAAAGTCCTCAAGCTGATCGATATGCTCGAAGATCTGGACGACGTGCAAAACGTCTATTCCAACGCGGAGATTCCGGAGTCGGTGGCCGCACAGCTCGGTTAAGGGCAACTAAGATCCACTGTGGGAGCTGGCTTGCCAGCGATGGCGTCGGCACATTGAACAATGATGGTGCCTGACACTCCGTCGTCGCTGGCAAGCCAGCTCYCACAGTGGTTATTTGCTGTATTGAAATTCGTGCCTTTACTGACTCCGCAGGCGTTATGACTTTAATTCTTGGTATCGACCCCGGTTCGCGCATCACCGGTTACGGTGTGGTTCGTGATACCGGCCGTGGCTGTGAGTACGTCGCCTCCGGTTGTATCCGCACCGGCGCCGGCGAGCTGCATGAGCGACTGCAGATTGTCTATCGCGGGGTGCGGGAGATCATTCAGACTTACCATCCGGTGACCATGGGGATCGAAAAGGTGTTCATGGCCCGTAACGCCGATTCCGCCCTGAAACTGGGGCAGGCCCGTGGCGCCGCGATCGTGGCAGGTGCCGAGGAAAGCCTGGAAATTGCCGAATACACCGCAACCCAGGTCAAGCAGGCGGTCGTGGGCACCGGTGCGGCCAACAAGGAGCAGGTGCAAATGATGGTCATGCACATGCTCAAGCTCACCAGCAAGCCGCAGATCGATGCCTCGGACGCCCTGGCCATTGCCATCTGCCATGCTCATACCCGTTCCAGCCTGCTGCCCCATGGCCTGGGAGCTGCACGCAGTCGTGGCGGGCGCCTGCGTCTCTGATAGCATCAGCAATCATTTTTATGGAGTGGGGGCGTTTCGCCTGGGTTGTCGGCGGCATTCCCTCGCTCTATCAGTCGCTGGCCCAGAGCTGGCCAACGCTCAAGGATTTGTAACGTGATTGGACGTTTGCGCGGCACCCTGGCTGAGAAGCAGCCTCCGCATCTGATTCTGGATGTAAATGGCCTGGGCTATGAACTCGAAGTGCCCATGACGACCCTTTACCGCTTACCGTCGGTCGGTGAGCCGCTGACCTTGCACACCCATTTGGTCGTGCGCGAAGACGCACAGTTGCTCTATGGTTTTGTCGGCAAGCGTGAGCGCGACTTTTTTCGCGAGTTGATCCGCCTCAATGGTGTCGGGCCGAAACTGGCGCTGGCCTTGATGTCGAGCCTGGAAGTCGACGAACTGGTTCGTTGCGTACAGTCCCAGGACACGTCGGCGCTGACCAAGGTCCCGGGTGTCGGCAAGAAAACCGCCGAACGCTTGCTGGTGGAGCTCAAGGATCGCTTCAAGGCCTGGGAAACCGTACCGGCCATGTTCGCCCTGGTGCCGAACCAGCCGGATGGGCCGGCCCCGGTGAACACTGCTGAAAACGACGCGGTCAGCGCGCTGATTTCCCTGGGCTACAAGCCGCAGGAAGCCAGCAAGGCGATTTCTGCAATCAAAGAGAAAGGTTTGAGCAGCGAAGACATGATCCGCCGCGCCTTGAAGGGAATGATCTAAGTGATTGAAGCTGATCGTCTGATCGCTGCCGCGCACAGTCCGCGTGAGCGCGAAGAAGTCCAGGACCGGGCGATTCGCCCAGTCAGCCTGGCCGAATACATTGGCCAGCCGACCGTTCGCGAGCAGATGGAGTTGTTCATTCAAGCCGCTCGCGGTCGTAACGAATCCCTGGATCACACGCTGATCTTCGGGCCGCCGGGCTTGGGCAAGACCACCCTTGCCAACATCATCGCCCAGGAAATGGGCGTATCGATCAAGAGCACCTCGGGGCCGGTGCTGGAGCGCCCCGGTGACCTGGCGGCGCTGTTGACCAACCTTGAGCCTCACGATGTGCTGTTTATCGACGAAATCCATCGCCTGTCGCCCATCGTTGAAGAAGTGCTGTACCCGGCCATGGAGGATTTCCAGCTCGACATCATGATTGGTGAGGGCCCGGCCGCGCGTTCGATCAAGCTGGATCTGCCGCCGTTCACCCTGGTGGGCGCAACAACGCGGGCGGGGATGCTCACCAATCCGTTGCGTGACCGTTTCGGTATCGTCCAGCGTCTTGAGTTCTACAATACCGCCGACCTGTCGACGATTGTCAGTCGTTCGGCGAGCATCCTCGGTTTGCCGCTGGACCCGGAAGGCGCCTTCGAAATCGCCCGCCGTGCCCGTGGCACCCCGCGGATCGCCAACAGGCTGCTGCGCCGGGTGCGCGATTTCGCCGAAGTTCGCGCCAAGGGGCATATCACCAAGCCGATTGCCGACCTGGCGCTGAATCTGCTGGACGTCGACGAACGTGGTTTCGATCACCAGGACCGGCGTCTGTTGTTGACCATGATCGAGAAGTTCGACGGTGGGCCAGTCGGGGTCGACAGCCTGGCCGCCGCCATCAGCGAAGAGCGTCACACCATTGAAGACGTGCTGGAGCCTTACCTGATCCAGCAGGGTTACATCATGCGCACGCCTCGGGGGCGGGTGGTGACGCGGCATGCCTACCTGCATTTCGGTTTAAACATTCCGTCACGATTGGGCGAAATGCCCGTGGCAGACGAGTTTCTCGACGCTGCTGACGATTAATTAACATTGCGTGCTGATTTTTTCGGGCAATGTAGGGTCCCAGGACCGTACTTTCACGTGAAAGCCACAGAACAATGAAAAACAGTTGCCATGCCGGATTGGCAACCTGAGGAGTAAGCACTAGAGTATGCGCGCGCAAAACGGGCTTGAGCCTTTCGCACATCGCTGTCGCGTTTATTACGAGGACACCGATGCGGGGGGCATCGTGTATTACGTTAATTACCTCAAGTTTATGGAACGGGCTCGAACCGAGCGGCTACGAGATCTGGGCTTTGCCCAATCGCAGCTGGCAGGGGAGGACCTGTTGTTCGTCGTGCATTCCAGCGAAGCGCGCTACCACGCGCCGGCGCGACTGGATGACGAACTGCTGGTAAGCGCTGAAGTAATCGAATTGAACCGTGCCAGCCTGCGCTTCAAGCAGCAGGTCAGGCGGGCAACGGATAATGCACTGCTCTGCGAAGGGCAGTTTCTGGTGGCCTGTGTGCGCACTGAAAGTTTGAAACCCCGGGCCATTCCCGAAGCTCTACGAGCGGCCTTTGCCGACGTGAGCGGCGCGGGTACACACTCAAAGCAGGAGATAAAGCGTGGAAGCTAACGTCGTCGACCATTCCTCCATGTGGAGCCTGGTCAGCAATGCCAGTATCGTGGTGCAACTGGTAATGCTGATCCTGGTAGCCGCATCGGTGACCTCGTGGATCATGATCTTTCAGCGCAGCAACCTGCTGCGCGCCGGTCGACGTGCCCTGGAGAGCTTTGAAGAGCGCTTCTGGTCGGGTATCGACCTGTCCAAGCTGTACCGTCAGGCTGGCAGCAACCCGGACCCTGACTCGGGCGTCGAGCAAATCTTCCGTGCCGGTTTCAAGGAATTCTCCCGTCTGCGCCAGCAGTCGGGCGTTGATCCGGAAGCAGTCATGGAAGGTGTGGCCCGTGCCATGCGCGTCGCCATTTCCCGCGAAGAAGAAAAGCTCGAGCAGAGCCTGCCCTTCCTGGCCACTGTCGGTTCCGTCAGCCCGTACATCGGTCTGTTCGGTACCGTCTGGGGGATCATGAACTCCTTCCGTGGTCTGGCGACTGCCCAGCAAGCGACCCTGGCCACTGTGGCCCCGGGTATCGCCGAAGCACTGATCGCCACGGCGATCGGTCTGTTCGCTGCCATTCCAGCCGTTATCGCTTACAACCGTTTTGCTGCTCGCAGCGAAACCTTGCTGGGCCGCTACTACACCTTCGCCGACGAGTTCCAGGCGATCCTGCACCGCAAAGTGCACACCAGCGAAGAATAAGCAGGTAATTTCCAATGGCTTTAATCGCTCGAGCTCGCAAAAAGCGCAAGCCGGTCGCCGAGATGAACGTGGTGCCTTACATCGACGTGATGTTGGTGCTGCTGGTCATCTTCATGGTGACCGCGCCGATGCTCAATCAGGGCGTGAAAGTTGATCTGCCCAAGGTTTCCAGCGAAGCCTTGCCGCAGGACAACAACACCCAGGTCCTGACCATTTCCATCAAATCCGACAAGACCTACTACTGGAACCTTGGCAGCGAAGTCGACACCGAAAAGCAGCAGGATCGGGCCATGACCCTGCCGCAGATGACTGACGCGGTGACCAAGATCATTCGCGTCGGCAACGAAGGCGGCAAGCGTACCCAGGTCTTCATTCGCGGCGACAAGAGTGTCGATTACGGCTCCGTCATGGGCGCCATGGGCGGGTTGCAGAAAGCCGGGGTCGGTAATGTTGGCTTGATTACCGAGGCGCCCTGATGCAGCAACAGCGAGAGCCGTCCGCCTCGGAAAGCTACTTCTGGCCTAGTGTCTGGGCGATTGGCTTGCATGTGCTGGTGTTCGGCATGCTGTTCGTCAGCTTTGCCTTTACCCCGGAACTGCCGCCGGCCAAGCCGATTGTCCAGGCGACCTTGTACCAGCTGAAATCGAAAAGTCGGGCGACCACCCAGACCAATCAGAAGATTGCCGGTGAGGCGCAGAAATCTGCTGCGCGTCAGACCGAAGTCGAGCAGATGGAGCAGAAAAAGGTCGAGCAGGAAGCGGTGAAGGCTGCGGAACAAAAGAAAGAAGAGGCGGCTCAAAAGGCCGAAGAAGCCAAGAAGGCCGACGAGGCGAAGAAAGCGGACGAGGCGAAAAAGGCTGATGAAGCCAAGAAAGCCGACGATGCGAAGAAAACCGCGGAAGCCAAGAAGGCAGAAGAGAAACAATTGGCTGATATAGCCAAGAAGAAAGCCGAAGAAGAAGCCAAGAAGGCTGCTGAAGAAGAGGCCAAGAAAGCGGCCGCTGAAGAAGCCAAGAAAAAGATTGTCGAAGACGCGAAGAAGAAAGCCGCGGAAGACGCCAAGAAGAAAGCTGAAGCTGAAGAGGCGAAGAAGAAAGTCGCCGAGGAAGCGAAGAAGAAAGCTGCTGCCGATGCTGCGAAGAAGAAATCGCAGGACGCGGCGCGTAAATCCGCCGAAGACAAAAAGGCCCAGGCCTTGGCAGATTTGCTTTCCGACACGCCGCAGCGTCAGCAGGCCTTGGCCGATGAGCAGGGCGACGAAGTCGCCGGCAGCTTCGATGACCTGATTCGTGCGCGTGCAGCGGAAGGCTGGGCTCGTCCACCTTCGGCACGCAAAGGCATGACGGTCGTATTGCAAATCGGCATGTTGCCGGACGGTACGGTGACTTCGGTCAGCGTGTCCAGGTCCAGTGGCGACGGTCCGTTTGACGCCTCGGCTGTTGCAGCGGTGAAGAATATTGGACGTTTGACAGAAATGCAGGGAATGAAGCCGAGTGATTTCGCTCCGTATCGTTCATTCAAGATGACATTCACACCTGAGGATCTAGCCTTGTGAGAAACCTTCTACGAGGAATGCTGGTCGTTATCTGCTGCATGGCAGGGATGGCGATGGCAGATGAGAAAAACATTCTGGTTACCAGCGGCAGCGATCGGGCGACCCCGATCGCCGTTGTGCCGTTCGGTTTCCAGGGTGGTAGCGTGCTGCCGGACGACATGGCGGAAATCATCGGTAACGACCTGCGTAACTCGGGTTACTACTCGCCGCTTCCAAAACAGAACATGATCAGCCAGCCGAGCCAGGCCAGCGAAATCATCTTCCGTGACTTCAAGGCGCTGGGTGCCCAGTACGTCATGGTCGGCAGCATTGTGCCGGCGGGCGGTCGCCTGCAGGTGCAATACGCACTGTTCAACGTGGCCACCGAGCAGCAAGTGCTGACCGGCAGCGTGTCGGGCGGCGTCGATCAGTTGCGCGATATGGCGCACTACATCTCTGACCAGTCGTTCGAGAAACTCACGGGTATCAAGGGTGCCTTCTCGACTCGCCTGCTGTATGTAACGGCCGAGCGTTTCTCCGAGAACAACACTCGCTACACCTTGCAACGTTCGGACTACGACGGTGCCCGCGCCGTGACCCTGCTGCAGTCGCGTGAGCCGATCCTGTCGCCGCGTTTCGCACCGGATGGCAAGCGCATCGCTTATGTCTCCTTCGAGCAGAAGCGTCCACGCATCTTCATGCAGAACATCGACACCGGTCGCCGTGAGCAGATCACCAACTTCGAAGGCCTGAACGGTGCACCGGCCTGGTCGCCGGATGGTCAGCGCCTGGCGTTCGTACTGTCGAAAGACGGCAACCCAGACATCTATGTGATGAACCTGGGTTCGCGTCAGATCAGTCGCGTCACCAACGGTCAAGGTATCAACACCGAACCGTTCTGGGGCAAGGATGGCTCGACCATCTACTTCACTTCCGACCGTGGCGGCAAGCCGCAGATCTACAAGACCAGCGCGGGTGGTGGCGGTGCAGAGCGTGTGACGTTCGTCGGTAATTACAACGCCAACCCTAAACTGTCGGCTGATGAAAAGACGCTTGTCATGATTCACCGTCAGGATGGCTTCACCAATTTCAAGGTGGCGGCCCAGGATTTGCAGCGCGGTAGTGTAAAGATCCTCACTGATAGCACTCTGGACGAGTCGCCCACTGTCGCGCCCAACGGCACCATGGTAATCTACGCCACCCGCCAGCAGGGCCGGGGAGTCTTGATGCTCGTGTCCATCAATGGACGCGTAAGGCTCCCGCTTCCTACCGCACAAGGCGAAGTCAGAGAACCTTCCTGGTCCCCTTTCCTGAACTGACGCGGCGCTATACGTTGTACTTAACACACTGGGGTTCATTAGGAGTTTCACGATGGAAATGCTGAAGTTTGGTAAATTTGCTGCGCTGGCACTGGCCATGGCTGTAGCTGTAGGTTGCTCGTCCAAAGGCGGCGACAATGCCGGTGAAGGCGCGGTAGATCCAAACGCTGGTTACGGCGCAAACACTGGTGCAGTTGACGGCTCCCTGAGCGAAGAAGCTGCACTGCGCGCTATCACCACTTTCTACTTCGAATACGACAGTTCGGACCTGAAGCCAGAAGCCATGCGCGCTCTGGACGTTCACGCCAAAGACCTGAAAGCAAACGGCGCTCGCGTTGTTCTGGAAGGCAACACCGACGAACGTGGTACTCGTGAGTACAACATGGCACTGGGCGAGCGTCGTGCGAAAGCCGTTCAGCGCTACCTGGTACTGCAAGGCGTTTCCCCAGCTCAGCTGGAACTGGTTTCCTACGGCGAAGAGCGTCCAGTTGCTACCGGCAACGACGAGCAGTCCTGGGCTCAAAACCGTCGCGTCGAACTGCGTAAGTAATTCGTCATGCGAACGTGCCGTCGTGCTGTAACTGTTTTGGCTCTCAGCCTCGCACCGCTTGCGGTGTGGGCTGCGGTTCCTGTGGTCGAGGACAACTCCGGCTATAACAATAGCGGGAGCAGTTATCCGCCTGCGGGTTACGGTACGAACGGCGCCTATGCCGGGGGAGGGGTTTCGACTCCTGTCTCGGCACAGGGCCAGCTGTTCAACCAACTGCAACAAATGCAGGAACAGATCTCGCGCCAACAGGGTGTGATCGAAGAACTGCAAAATGATGTAGCGCGCATGAAGCAGGAAAACCTGGAGCGATACCAGGATCTTGATCGGCGCATAGGAACCGGCGTTGCACCAGCCGCGAGTCCTCAAAATTCTTCCACCGGTGGTGATTTGAATGCCCCCGGCGCAGCCGCAGGTGCGGCAGCTGGCGCAGCCGCTGCTCAAGCACCCGCCGCAAGTAGCGAACCGGCAGATCCGGCGAAGGAAAAGCTCTATTACGATGCTGCTTTCGACCTGATCAAGGCCAAGGATTTCGACAAGGCCAGCCAGGCTTTCGCCGCATTCCTGCGCAAATACCCGAATAGCCAATACGCGGGCAATGCCCAGTACTGGTTGGGCGAAGTAAACCTGGCCAAAGGCGATCTGCAAGGTGCAGGTCAGGCATTTGCCAAGGTTTCGCAGCTGTATCCGAAGCACGCCAAAGTGCCTGATTCGCTGTACAAGCTCGCTGATGTGGAACGCCGCCTGGGTCATACCGACCGGGTCAAAGGTATTCTGCAGCAGGTTGTGTCGCAATATCCGGGCACTTCCGCCGCTCAACTGGCCCAACGCGATCTGCAGAAAATGTAAGCCTGCTTGACCCGTTTTGAAGAAACCCGCGCTTGTCGCGGGTTTTTTCGTTAGAATTCACACCCTTTTTCTGAAACACGCTTTTTGGGATCTGCGCATTGCCGGGGTTCCTTGAAGTGCCTGACGGAGGCGGACAGCCTGTTTAGCTGTTACGCCCGTGGCGACTATGCAAGACACATTGAGAATCACCGAAGTTTTCTACTCGTTGCAGGGTGAAACTCGGACTGCCGGGCTGCCCACTGTTTTTGTGCGCCTGACCGGTTGTCCGTTGCGTTGCCAATACTGCGACAGCGCCTACGCGTTCACCGGCGGGACCATCCGCACCCTCGACGATATCCTCGAGCAGGTCGCCGGTTTTCGTCCGCGATACGTCTGTGTCACGGGCGGCGAGCCCCTGGCGCAACCCAACGCCATTCCCTTGCTCAAGCGTCTGTGTGACGCCGGTTACGAAGTGTCACTGGAAACCAGTGGTTCTATTGATATCTCGGCAGTAGATTCCCGGGTCAGTCGTGTTGTCGACCTGAAAACCCCGGGTTCGAAGGAAGCGCACCGTAACCGCTACGAAAACATCGAGCTGCTCACGCCCAACGATCAGGTGAAGTTTGTCATCTGCTCGCGGGAGGACTATGACTGGTCCGTTTCCAAGCTGATCCAGTACGGTCTTGACCTGCGTGCCGGCGAAGTCCTGTTCTCGCCAAGTCACCATGATCTCAATGCCCGGGACCTGGCGGACTGGGTGGTGGCGGACAATCTGCCAGTGCGTTTGCAATTGCAGCTGCATAAATATCTATGGAATGACGAGCCGGGGCGCTGAAATGACTGAACAACTCAATACTGCTGAAAAACGTGCGGTCATCCTGCTGTCCGGTGGCCTGGACTCGGCGACCGTCGTGGCCATGGCGCGTGCCGAAGGCTACAGCTGCTACACCATGAGCTTCGACTACGGTCAGCGGTCTCACGCTGAACTGTACGCCGCCGAGCGTGTGGCGCAGGACCAGGGTGTGGTCGAGCACAAGGTGATCGGTCTGAACCTGAACGGCATGGGCGGCTCGGCGCTGACCGACAGCAGCATCGACATTCCGGAAGAGGCGGGTGAGGGCATTCCGGTGACTTACGTGCCTGCGCGTAACACGGTGTTCCTGTCCCTGGCCCTGGGCTGGGCTGAAGTGCTCGGTGCACGCGACATCTTCATCGGCGTCAATGCGGTGGACTACTCCGGTTACCCGGACTGCCGTCCCGAGTTCATTGAGTCGTTCGAACGCATGGCCAACCTGGCAACCAAAGCTGGCGTGGAAGGCAATGGCTTCCGCATTCAGGCACCCCTGCAAAACCTCAGCAAGGCGCAGATCGTTCAGGCCGGCGTGAAGCTTGGCGTGAACTACGGGCTGACCGTTTCCTGCTATCAGGCCGACGATGAAGGCCGTGCGTGCGGCAAGTGCGACAGCTGCCGACTGCGTGCAGAGGGCTTTGCGGCAGCCGGAATCAGCGATCCAACCCCTTATTTTTGATTTATTTCAAAATAGGTGTTGAATAGTCCTTAAAAATCAGTATTATACGCGCCACCACACAGCGGGTCGTTAGCTCAGTTGGTAGAGCAGTTGGCTTTTAACCAATTGGTCGTAGGTTCGAATCCCACACGACCCACCATTTTTGGCGGTTTAGAAAATCCGGAAGGCCCACGCAAGTGAGGATTTCCGGGTTTTTTTTTTGCCTGCGATTCAGTCTTGCCTCGCTGCGGGCTACGTCCTGTGACACAAGTCAGAATCATCTTTTGCATCCGCCGGTTATTCTGTAGCCTTGCCCAGCTTCAACGCTGTCCGTGCCTGATGAATACCCACTTTCCCGGCGGTACCCCGATGGGTCCGGAGCCGGGTGTATACTCGACTTTCGCGCGAATGCGCCTGCAGGTCTTGCGAACATGACGCAGATTTCCGAACGCCTTCTGGTTCAAGCCCACCTCGACGCCAAACAGCCCAAACCGCTGACCGCCGATGAAGAGGCTTATTACCGTGCTGCCATCGCTGCCGAGCTCAAGGCTCAGGACGCGGTGCTGGTGGCCCACTTCTATTGTGACCCTGTCATTCAGGCGCTGGCCGAAGAAACGGGCGGTTGTGTCTCCGATTCGCTGGAGATGGCCCGCTTCGGCAATGCCCATCCAGCCAAGACCGTGGTCGTCGCCGGCGTGAAGTTCATGGGCGAGACCGCCAAGATCCTCAACCCGGAAAAGCRCGTGCTGATGCCGACACTCGAAGCGACCTGTTCGCTCGACCTGGGTTGCCCGGTGGACGAGTTTTCCGCGTTCTGCGATCAACACCCGGAGCGTACGGTGGTGGTGTACGCCAACACCTCCGCTGCGGTAAAGGCTCGAGCGGATTGGGTCGTGACTTCAAGCTGTGCGCTGGAAATCGTCGAGAGCCTGATGGACAACGGCGAGACCATCATCTGGGGCCCGGACAAGCACCTGGGTACCTACATCCAGCGCCAGACCGGTGCCGACATGTTGCTATGGGACGGTGCCTGCATCGTTCACGAAGAGTTCAAGTCCAAGCAGCTTGAAGACATGAAGGCGCTGTACCCGGATGCAGCGATTCTGGTGCACCCGGAGTCGCCGACATCGGTGATTGAACTGGCCGATGCCGTGGGTTCCACCAGTCAGTTGATCGCGGCGGCACAGAGCCTGCCGAACAAGACGCTGATCGTGGCGACCGACCGCGGCATCTTCTACAAGATGCAGCAGCTGTGCCCGGACAAGGTCTTTATCGAAGCCCCGACGGCAGGTAACGGCGCGGCGTGCCGCAGTTGTGCGCATTGCCCGTGGATGGCCATGAACACCCTTGAACGCACGCTCAAGGCGTTGAAGGAAGGGTCGAACGAGATCTTTGTCGACCCGGCGCTGATCCCTCAGGCGATCCGGCCGCTCAAGCGCATGCTTGATTTCACCCAGGCGGCGCGGATGAAGCTGGCCGGTAACGCCTGAGATCTTTCAATCAGGCCCAAAATAACTGTGGGAGCGAGCTTGCTCGCGATAGCGGTGTATCAGTCACCATTGAAGTTGACTGACACTACGCCATCGCGAGCAGGCTCGCTCCYACAGTGGTTTCTGCGTCAGGAAATTATTTGGTCTTCTTCGGAACCCGCACCAGTTCGGTATTGGAATACATGTCATGCCAGCTGCGTTTCTGTTTGTCGAACAACGACCAGAAGAATCCCAGACCAACACACAGCAACGAAGCAAGCGACACCACAAAGCGCAGTAGCGCTTGCCACAGGCTGATGGATGAGCCATCGGCGTTCTGCACGCGGATGCACCAGACTTGCATGCCGAGGGTCTGACCAGACCAGGTCCAGAATTTGGCGAAGAAGCCGAACAATACGAACAGCAGCACTGTGGAGAGCAGAGGATCACCGTCCAGCGCACCCGCTTCGGTCAGGGTGCGCATCCTTTCTTCGCCGATGATCGCCATCTGGATCATCTTGTAGATGCCGCTTGTGACGATCAGCAGGGCGGTACACAGCAGGAAATCATAGAACATGGCTGCCAGACGGCGACCCAGACCAGCGGCAGGAAAATCGCCCTGGGGGGTAAGCAGGTGTTTCGACATGACAGGCTCTCGGCGAAAAAGAAGCCATTTTACGGATTTGCGCGCACAAAAAAGCCCCTGATGTCAGCATCAGGGGCTTTTTCGTTACAGAAGATTAACCTTCCGCTTGTACTTCGTCAGCCTGCATGCCTTTCTGGCCCTGCACAGCGATGAAAGTCACTTTCTGGCCTTCTTTCAGGCTCTTGAAGCCGTTGCCCTGGATGGCGCGGAAATGCACGAACAGATCCGGACCGCTTTCAGGAGTGATAAAACCAAAACCTTTCTCGTCGTTAAACCACTTGACGGTACCGCTCTGACGTTGGGACATTTCTTATTTCCTTTGACGCAAAAATTAATGACAGTCTCTTTCTCATGAAAGAGTACTGGGGCTGGTTGCAGGAGAGTAAGAAGACGTCGAACGGGATGTAGCTAACTTGTAGGCTACTGCCCAGGTCACGATTCCAAGCGACCCATGCAAACACAGTGAACAAACTCTACGCCAACTACGGGAGAAAAAACAAGCCCCGTGAAGGCCCCGTATTTCCTCAGGTTGATGGCATTTAGTCAGTCCACTAGTGGGGCCTTATACGCTAGCGTTGTTCAATTGCTTTCGATCGTTATAAGCAAAGTTCATAATCGAAGCTTAGAGCCAAACAATGCACTATTTTATGGCGGTTGCGTTACACATTAGTGCACCGTTAACGCAACCGCGTTACTTATAGGAACATTCAATCAGCCGCGATAGTAGCGTTGTGGAACAAATGGCATTTTGCTTACAAGCAAAGGCACCTTTTTCCCACGAACGATCGCCCAAACGGGTGTGTCCAGTGCGATATAAGCGCTGTCGACATAACCCATGGCCAGCGGCGCGCCCAGGGTCGGTCCGAAACCACCGCTGCAGACACTACCGATGATGTCGCCGGCTTCGTTGACGATCTCGGCGCCTTCGCGCACTGGCGTGCGTTCCTGCGGTAACAGGCCGACGCGTTTGCGGTTCACACCGGCCTGTTGCTGAGTGAATACGGTTTCGGCGCCCGGGAAGCCACCAGCCCGCGCACCATCGGCACGACGTGGCTTGGAGATCGCCCACAGCAGGCTCGCTTCGATTGGGGTGGTGTCGGTGTTCATGTCGTGGCCGTACAGGCACAAACCCGCTTCCAGGCGCAGGGAGTCGCGAGCGCCAAGGCCGATGGCAGCCACTTCCGCTTCAGCCAGCAGCGCACGGGCCAGGGCTTCGGCGTTGACGGCCGGCACGGAAATTTCGAAACCGTCTTCACCGGTGTAACCCGAGCGGCTGACAAAGCAGTCCACGCCCAGCAGTTTCACGCGGGCGAACTGCATGAAGGTCATCTTCGCAACCGAAGGGGCCAGACGTGCCAGTACAGTAACTGCCGCCGGGCCTTGCAGGGCGAGCAGGGCGCGCTCTTCGAACAGCGGCTCGATCGTGCACTGGTCGCCAATGTGCTGGCGCAGGTGGGCCAGGTCCTGATCCTTGCACGCGGCGTTGACCACCAGGAACAGTTCTTCGTTACCCAGGTTGGCGACCATCAGGTCGTCAAGGATGCCGCCGGTCGCATTGGTGAACATGGCGTAGCGCTGCATACCCACCGGCAGGTCGATGATGTCCACCGGCACCAGGGTTTCCAGGGCCTTGGCGGCATTGGCGCCGGTCAGGCGGATCTGGCCCATGTGCGAGACATCGAACAGCCCGGCCTGGTCGCGGGTGTGCTGGTGTTCTTTCATCACGCCCAGCGGGTATTGCACGGGCATGTCGTAGCCGGCGAACGGCACCATGCGCGCGCCGAGTTCGATGTGCAGTGCGTGCAGCGGGGTTTTCAACAGTTGTTCGGTGGACATATTCAGCTCCTGAAGAAGGGTGCAGATGAGCGCGCTTCAGCACTCGATAATGTTGACCGCCAAACCGCCACGGGCGGTTTCCTTGTATTTGCTTTTCATGTCGGCGCCGGTCTGGCGCATGGTACGGATGACCTTGTCGAGGGAGACGAAGTGTTGCCCGTCGCCGCGCATGGCCATGCGCACGGCATTGATGGCCTTGACCGAGCCCATGGCGTTGCGCTCGATGCAAGGCACTTGCACCAGCCCGCCAATCGGGTCGCAGGTCAGCCCGAGGTTGTGTTCCATGCCGATTTCCGCGGCGTTCTCCACTTGTTGCACGGTGCCGCCAAGCACTTCGCACAAGGCACCGGCGGCCATCGAGCAGGCGACGCCGACTTCGCCCTGGCAGCCGACTTCGGCGCCGGAGATCGAGGCGTTTTCCTTGTACAGAATGCCGATGGCTGCGGCAGTGAGCAGAAAACGCACCACGCCGTCGTCATTGGAGCCTTGGATAAAGCGCATGTAGTAGTGCAACACCGCTGGAATGATCCCCGCTGCACCGTTGGTGGGCGCGGTTACGACGCGCCCGCCGTTGGCGTTCTCCTCGTTGACCGCCAGCGCGTAGAGATTGACCCAGTCGAGCACCGACAACGGGTCGCGCAAAGACGATTCCGGGTTCTTGCACAATTGCCGATGCAGCGCGGCGGCCCGGCGTTTGACCTTCAGCCCGCCAGGCAGGATGCCTTCATTGCGGCATCCGGCGGCGACGCAGTCCTGCATCACTTGCCAGATTTTCAACAGGCCGGCGCGGGTTTCCGCTTCCGGACGCCAGGCGCTTTCGTTGGTCAGCATCACCTGGCTGATCGACAGCCCATATTTGACGCAATGACCGAGAAGATCCTTGGCGCTTTTGAACGGGAAGGTCAGGGGTGTGGCGTCTTCGACGATGCGGTCGGCGCCGGCGGCGTCCTCATCGACCACAAAACCGCCGCCGACCGAGTAGTATTCGCGACTGCGGATCTGCAGGCCCGCCGTGTCGAAGGCGCGAAAAATCATGCCGTTGGGGTGATACGCCAACGGTTTGCGAATCATCGCCAGGTGTTCTTTCTCGTTGAACGCAATGCTGTGTTCACCGAGCAGGTTCAARCGTCCGTTGCCGCGGATTTCTTGCAGGCGCGCGGCGACGGTTTCCGTATCCACGGTGTCCGGGTGCTCGCCTTCCAGGCCCAGCAGCACGGCCTTGTCACTGCCGTGGCCTTTGCCGGTGGCGCCGAGCGAGCCGTACAGCTCGACTTTGACGCAGGTGGTGGCCGGCAGCAGCCCTTCACGGCGCAGGCCTTCGACGAAACGCGCAGCGGCGCGCATCGGGCCGACGGTGTGAGAGCTGGAGGGGCCGATGCCAATCTTGAACAGGTCGAACACGCTTAACGACATGGTGGTTCTCCGGTTTCTTGTTATGGGAATTCACGGAATCGGGAGGTTGGCGCAATTCACTGTGGGAGCGAGCTTGCTCGCGATGATGGTCTGACATTCACCATAGATGTCGACTGAAAGACCGCTATCGCGAGCAAGCTCGCTCCCACAGAGGACTGTGGTGTTTTTGCAAAAAGGGGGCGGGATCAACCGCCCCCTCATTGGTTTAAGCGTAGCTTTCGATCGACGGGCAGGCGCAGACCAGGTTGCGGTCGCCAAACACGTTGTCGACGCGACCGACCGGTGGCCAGTACTTGCCTTCGATCAGCGACGCAACCGGGTAAACCGCTTGCTCGCGGCTGTACGGGTGAGCCCACTCGCCCACCAGTTCCTTGGCGGTGTGCGGCGCGTTTTTCAGCGGGTTGTCGTCCTTGTCCAGGGTGCCGTTTTCCACTGCGCGGATTTCTTCGCGGATGCGGATCATGGCGTCGCAGAAGCGGTCCAGCTCTTCCTTGGATTCGCTTTCGGTCGGCTCGATCATCAACGTGCCGGCTACCGGGAACGACATGGTCGGCGCGTGGAAACCGAAGTCGATCAGGCGCTTGGCCACGTCGTCGACACTGATGCCGCTGCTGTCTTTCAGCGGACGCAGGTCGAGGATGCACTCGTGCGCCACCAGGCCATTGCTGCCGGTGTACAACACTGGATAGTGCTCTTCGAGGCGACGGGAAATGTAGTTGGCGTTGAGGATCGCCAGCTGCGATGCACGCTTGAGACCCGCGCCACCCATCATGCGAATGTACATCCAGGTGATCGGCAGAATGCTCGCGCTGCCGAACGGTGCCGCGCAAACGGCGCCTTCCTTGCGCTCCATCTGTGCGTGGCCCGGCAGGAATGGCGCCAGGTGCGATTTCACACCGATCGGGCCGACGCCCGGGCCGCCACCGCCGTGGGGGATGCAGAAGGTCTTGTGCAGGTTCAGGTGCGAAACGTCGCCGCCGAACTTGCCCGGGGCGCAGAGGCCGACCATGGCGTTCATGTTGGCGCCGTCGATGTACACCTGGCCGCCGTTGTCATGAACGATGCCACAGATTTCGCGGATGCCTTCTTCGAACACGCCGTGGGTCGACGGGTAGGTGATCATAAGCGCGGCGAGGTGTTCGCGGTGCTCGATGGCCTTGGCGCGCAGGTCTTCGATGTCGACGTTGCCGCGGGCATCGCAGGCGGTGACGACGACACGCATGCCGGCCATCTGTGCGGTGGCGGGATTGGTGCCGTGGGCCGACGACGGGATCAGGCAGATGTCGCGACGGTCTTCGCCACGGCTCTGGTGGTAGGCACGGATCGCCAGCAGACCTGCGTATTCACCCTGGGAGCCGGCGTTCGGTTGCAGCGAAACCGAGTCGTAGCCAGTCGCAGCGCAAAGCATGGCTTCCAGCTCGTCGGTCAATTGCTGATAACCGGCGCTTTGCTCGGCCGGGGCGAACGGGTGCAGGGCGCCGAACTCGGCCCAGGTCACCGGGATCATTTCGCTGGCGGCGTTGAGTTTCATGGTGCACGAACCCAGCGGGATCATGGTGCGGTCCAGCGCCAGGTCCTTGTCCGCCAGTTTGCGCAGGTAACGCATCAGCTCGGTTTCCGAGTGATAGCGGTTGAATACCGGGTGGCTGAGGATCGGCGACTGACGTACCAGCGCGGCCGGGATGGTGCTGGTGACCGAAGCGGCGAGAGCGGCGAAGTCCGGCAGGGCCTTGCCGTCGGACAGCAGGCTCCACAGGATTTCAACGTCGGCCTGAGTGGTGGTTTCGTCCAGGGACAGGCCCAGGCGCTCGCCATCGACCACGCGCAGGTTGATGCGCTGGGCGTACGCCTTGTCGTGCAGGGCGGCGGTTTGAGCACCGGTCTTCACGGTCAGGGTGTCGAAGAAGCTCGCTTGCTCGACGTTCAGGCCCAATGTGCTCAAGCCTTTGGCCAGGATTGCAGTCAGGTGATGCACACGATTGGCGATCTGCGTCAGGCCTTTCGGACCGTGGTACACGGCATACATGCTGGCGATGTTGGCCAGCAGTACTTGCGCGGTGCAGATGTTGCTGGTGGCTTTCTCGCGACGGATGTGTTGTTCGCGGGTCTGCATGGCCAGGCGCAGGGCCGGGTTGCCGAAACGGTCTACGGAGACACCGACCAGACGGCCCGGCATGTCGCGCTTGAACGCATCCTTGGTGGAGAAGTACGCAGCGTGCGGGCCACCGAAGCCCAGCGGCACGCCGAAGCGTTGTGCACTGCCGATGGCCACGTCGGCACCGAATTCGCCCGGTGCGGTCAGCACGGTCAGAGCCAACAGGTCGGCAGCCACGGCTACCAGGGCGTTGGCGGCGTGGAAGCGTTCGGTCAGTTCGCGGTAATCGAACACGTCACCGTTGCTCGCCGGGTATTGCAGCAGCGCGCCGAAGAACGGCGTCACGTCAGTCAGCTCGCGCTCGTCGCCAACCACCACGTCGATGCCCAAAGGCTCGGCACGGGTGCGCAGCACGTCGAGGGTTTGCGGGTGGCAATGCACGGAAGCGAAGAAGGCGTGGCTGCCCTTGTTCTTGCTCAGGCGTTTGCAGAAGGTCATGGCTTCGGCAGCGGCGGTGGCTTCGTCCAGCAGGGAGGCGTTGGCGATCGGCAGGCCGGTAAGGTCGCTGATCAGGGTCTGGAAGTTCAGCAGCGCTTCGAGACGACCCTGGGAAATTTCTGGCTGGTACGGGGTGTAGGCGGTGTACCAGGCCGGGTTTTCCAGCAGGTTGCGCAGGATCGGCGACGGCGTGTGGGTGCCGTAGTAACCCTGGCCGATGAAGGTCTTGAACAGCTGGTTTTTAGTCGCGATGGACTTGATCAGGGCCAGGGCATCGGCTTCGCTCAGGCCGTCTTCCAGGCCGAGGACGCTGGTGCCCTTGATGCTGTCGGGAATCACGCTGGCGCTCAGGGCTTCCAGGGAGTCGAAGCCGAGGCTGTTGAGCATGGCTTGCTCGTCACCGGCGCGCGGGCCGATATGACGGGCGATGAATTCGTTGGCGGTGGTCAAATTGATTTGAGTCATGTCAGCGCTCCTCAGGCTTCGGCTTGGGCTTTGATCAGGCGGTCGTAGGCGTCTTGATCCAGCAGTTGGGCGACTGCCGAGGCGTCGCTTGGCTGGAAGCGGAAGAACCAGCCTTCGCCCAGCGGATCTTCGTTGACCAGCTCAGGGCTGCTGTCCAGCGCCGGGTTCACTTCCAGCACTTCGCCGTCCAGCGGCATGTACACGCCGCTGGCAGCCTTTACCGATTCCACGGTGGCGGCTTCGGCGCCTTTGTCGTAGGACTGCAGCTCAGGCAGTTGAACGAAAACCACGTCGCCCAGGGCGTTCTGTGCGAAAGCGGTGATGCCGACCGTGACGCTGCCGTCAGCTTCGGTGTGCAGCCATTCGTGATCTTCAGTAAAACGCAACTCGCTCATGGAAACTCCTAAGGGGCCAGACTCGTCTGGTGGACGCGATTGAATGCTTGGGCGATGCCCTGGTTGTGGAGGTCTACATAGCAAGAACGCGGCCAACGTTGTTTTTATCGTTATTGATCAATGATTTAGGTGGTTTAGACAAAGGCTGAAAATCAATCGCTGTAGCGAAATCGATACGGCATATGTCAAGGATAAAAGCCGAGGTGGATCAAAGCCTTGCACAGCCGTGATCGGAGAGGGGTGTAGCGATATCGTTCCGCTGTAGCGCTTTCAGTACAGGTGGAGGTCGTTTTTGGGTGAGTTATTTCAAGCCAGGCACGAAACCTGTGGGAGCGAGCTTGCTCGCGATGAGGACGTGTCAGTCGACAACTTTGTGAATGTCACTCCGCTATCGCGAGCAAGCTCGCTCCCACAGGGATCTGTGGTGGATTGGACATTGAGGCCTCAAGCCTTGCCCGGAATCCCGTACTTGCGCAACCGATGGGCTATTGCGGTGTGGGAGGTTTGCAGGCGGGTCGCCAGTTGCCGGGTCGAGGGATAGCTGGCGTAAAGCTTTTCCAGCAGGTTTTTTTCGAATTCGTCCATGGCCTGTTCCAGGCTGTCGACGTCGTGGTCGCTCTGGCGCGCTACCGAGGTGCCAGCGATGTCGAGGTCGCCGATGTCCACCAGGCTGCTTTCGCAGATCGCCGCGGCACGGAAGATCACGTTTTGCAATTGCCGCACGTTGCCCGGCCAGCGGTTGCCCAGCAGCGCCGGGTAAGTGCCCGGCGCCAGGCGACAGATCGGGCGCTGGATCTGCGCGCAGGCCTGCTGCATGAAGTAACGGGCCAGTAGCAGGATATCCTGGCCGCGTTCGCGCAGGGGTGGCACTTCGACGTTGAGGACGTTGAGGCGATAGAACAGGTCTTCGCGGAACAGGCCTTCGCCGACCATTTTTTCCAGGTCGCGGTGGGTCGCGCTGAGGATCCGTACGTTGACCTTGACCTCACGGTCACCGCCGACCCGGCGAAAACTGCCGTCGTTGAGGAAACGCAACAATTTGGCCTGCAAGTACGGCGACATTTCGCCGATTTCATCGAGAAACACCGTGCCCTGGTTGGCCAGTTCCATCAGTCCTGGCTTACCGCCCCGCTGCGCGCCAGTGAAAGCGCCGGGGGCGTAGCCGAACAGTTCGCTTTCGGCGAGGTTCTCCGGCAATGCCGCGCAATTCAACGCCAGAAACGGTGAGCTGTGCCGGGCGCTGATGGCGTGGCAGGCCCGGGCCACCAGTTCTTTGCCGGTGCCRGTTTCGCCCTGGATCAACAGCGGTGCATCGAGGGCCGCCACCCGCTGGGCGCGCGCCTTGAGGGTGCGGATCACCGGGGACTCGCCGAGCAGTGCGTCGAAACCTTCGGCGTGGTCATGGTGCAGCGCGGAAAGGCGTTCGCCGATGCGGTTCGGTTGATACAGGGTCAGCAGGGCGCCAGCATCGGTAATCGGAGTGGCGTCGAGCAACAGGGTCTGGCCGTTGACGGTGATTTCCCGCAGCGGCAGGCGAAAGCCCTGTTCAAGCAGGGCGTCGAGCAAGGCCGGGTCGGAAAACAGCTCGCCCACGCTTTCACCGTTCGGTTCGCGGCCGTACAGGGCGATCAGGGCCGGGTTGGCCAGCAGCACCTTGCCGTTGCTGTCCAGCGCCAGTACCGGGTCGGTCATGGCGGCCAGCAAGGCGTCGAGCTGCAAGTGCCGGCGCTGGCCGGGCAGGATGTCGACCACCGTCACCGCTTGCACGCCACGCACGCTGAACAGGGCATCGCGCAGCTCCTCGAGCACTTGCGGGCTCAGGGTCGGGGCGTCGATATAAACATTGGGCGGGACCATTTCCACCGCATCCAGGTTCAGATTGCGCCCACCGAGAAGGGCCAGGACTTCCTGGGTGATACCGACGCGGTCGATGAAGCTGACGTGGATACGCATGGGGCGGTCTTGGGTTCTGCAGTGCGGAGGGTGGCAAGTATGCCTTGGGGCGGGCGAATGGTGAAATGTGCCGCCGATATTCAGGGCGACATTGATCTTTGTAGGAGTGAGCCTGCTCGCGAAAGCGAGGTATCAGTCACAAAGATATTGGCTGACACTCCGCCTTCGCGAGCAGGCTCGCTCCTACAGGGAGACTAGGTTATTCGAAGTGTTCGGGGTTTACCGGGTCGCCTGATTTCATATTCAACTGCTGCCGGATGTCTTCAAACATCAAATCGTAATGTTTGTGGACCGATCCGATCTGGCTGTGCGTCTTCGGAATCCCGTACTTCTCGGCGATTTTCGTCACGTTGCTGGCGAAGTTGTAGGCCTCCTCCTTGGGCAGGAAGAAGGGCTCTGACATCTCCTTGCCCTGAATGCTGCCATGCATAGTGAACTGGATGCCTTTTTCCCCTTTGGCATTCTTGCTGACTTCATAGTCGAGGTGCACGTTGTAGCTGACATCATCCGGGGTCAGCGCATGTCGTTCGATGTGCAAGTGACCTGGCTCAAACTGTGCCATAGACGTCTCTCCTTACAAGTAGGTAATGCCTGGTGTTGCCGTACTGATGCGTGTACCGGCGGTGCCCTGGACAATTGCTTCGATGTCCGCGAGCGAACCGATCACTGCGACTTTTCCAGTATGGCGCGCGAATTCGCAGGCTGCCTGCACCTTCGGTCCCATGGAGCCGGCGGCGAAGCCGAGTTTTTCCATTTCGTCGGGGTGGGCCTGGGCGATGGCTTTCTGCGTGGGCTTGCCGAAGTCGATGAAAGCGGCGTTGACGTCAGTGGCGATCACCAGCAGATCGGCTTCAAGCTGTTCGGCCAGCAGCGCCGAGCACAGGTCTTTGTCGATGACCGCTTCGACGCCCTCGAGTTTGCCGGGCGAGGTATACATGGTCGGAATGCCGCCGCCACCGGCGCAGATCACGATGCTGCTTTTTTCCAGCAGCCATTTGATCGGACGGATTTCGAAGATGCGCTTGGGTTTCGGGCTGGCAACCACGCGGCGGTATTTGTCGCCGTCAGGGGCGATTGCCCAGCCTTTTTCGGCGGCGAGTTTTTCCGCATCGGCCTTGCTGTAGACCGGGCCGATGGGCTTGGTGGGGTTCTTGAAGGCCGGGTCATTGGCATCGACTTCGACCTGGGTAAGCAAGGTCGCGAAGGGCACTTCGAAGTCCAGCAGGTTGCCCAGTTCCTGTTCGATGATGTAGCCGATCATGCCTTCGGTTTCGGCGCCGAGCACATCCAGCGGGTAAGGGGTGACAGAGGTGTAGGCCGCCGCTTGCAATGACAGCAGGCCGACTTGCGGGCCATTGCCGTGGGCGATGACCAGTTGGTTGCCGGAATGGATCTTGGCGATCTGTTCGGTGGCGATCCGGATGTTGGCGCGCTGGTTGTCAGCGGTCATGGGTTCACCCCGGCGGAGCAGGGCATTACCGCCCAGAGCAACGACGATACGCATGGTGCAGTCCTTCTAAACTGAGAAGTAAGCGAGAGACTCGGCTCTTGGTGGAACCCGGACCCTGTGGGAGCGAGCTTGCTCGCGATGGGGGCGCCGCGGTCTGTCAGATGCACCGCGGCGCTGCCATCGCAGGCAAGCCAGCTCCCACACTGACCGTGTTGGGCCAGGAAGAGCCGAATCAGCCTTTAGAGATCCGCCAGCGTCGACACCAGAATCGCCTTGATGGTGTGCATGCGGTTTTCCGCTTGCTCGAAGGCGATGCAGGCCGGCGACTCGAACACGTCATCGGTCACTTCGATGCCGTTCTTCAGGTGCGGGTACTGCTCGGCAATCTGCTTGCCGATTTTGGTATCACTGTTGTGGAACGCCGGCAGGCAGTGCATGAACTTGGTGCGCGGGTTGCCGGTGGCTTTCATCAGTTCGGCGTTGACCTGATACGGCAGCAATTGCTGGATGCGCTCGGCCCAGGCTTCGACCGGTTCGCCCATCGACACCCAGACGTCGGTGTGGATGAAGTCCACGCCCTTGACCGCCGCTTTCGGGTCTTCGGTGAGGGTGATACGCGCGCCGCTTTCTTCTGCGTATTGCTTGCAACGAGCCACCAGGTCGTCCGCCGGCCACAGAGCCTTCGGCGCGCAGATACGCACGTCCATGCCGAGCTTGGCGCCGATCAGCAGCAGCGAGTTGCCCATGTTGTTGCGCGCATCGCCGAGGTAGGTGTAGCTGATTTCGTGGATCGGTTTGTCGGCATGTTCGCGCATGGTCAGCACGTCAGCGATCATTTGCGTTGGGTGGTATTCATCGGTCAGGCCATTGAACACCGGCACACCGGCGAACTTGGCCAGTTCCTCGACGATTTCCTGCTTGAAGCCACGGTACTCGATGGCGTCATACATGCGCCCGAGCACGCGGGCGGTGTCCTTCATGCTTTCCTTGTGGCCGATCTGCGAGGAGTTCGGGTCGATGTAGGTGACGTTGGCGCCCTGGTCATAGGCTGCAACTTCGAACGCACAGCGGGTGCGGGTCGAGGTCTTTTCGAAGATCAGCGCGATGTTGTTGCCCTTGAGATGCTGCTGTTCGGTGCCGGTGTACTTGGCACGCTTGAGGTCGCGGGACAGGTCGAGCAGGTAGCGCAATTCGCGAGGGGTGTGGTGTTCCAGGCTCAGCAGATTGCGGTTATGGATATTGAACGCCATTTTGGATCTCCTAAGGTGAACAGGTTAGTAGTCAATCGGATCGCGGATGATCGGGCAGGTCATGCAATGGCCGCCGCCCCGGCCGCGACCGAGTTCGCCGGCGCTGATGGTGATCACTTCCACGCCGGCCTTGCGCAGCAGGGTATTGGTGTAGGTATTGCGGTCGTAGCCGATGACCACGCCTGGCTCCACGGCCACCACGTTGTTGCCGTCGTCCCATTGCTCGCGTTCGGCGGCGAAGCTGTTGCCGCCGGTTTCCACCACGCGCAGGGCCTTGAGATTGAGGGCTTGGGCCACGGTGTCGAGGAAGTTGGTTTCTTCGCGGCGGATGTCGATGCCGCCCGCTTTGCTTTCATCGGGACGCAGGGTGAAGGCGACTATCTGGTTCACCACTTCCGGGAAGATCGTGACGAGGTCGCGATCGCAGAAGCTGAACACGGTGTCCAGGTGCATCGCCGCGCGGGATTTCGGCAGGCCGGCGACGATGACTTTCTCGACGGCTTTGTTTTTGAACAGGTTCACCGCCAGTTGCGCAATGGCCTGGCGCGACGAGCGTTCGCCCATGCCGATCAACACCACGCCGTTGCCGATCGGCATCACATCACCGCCCTCAAGGGTGGAGTTGCCATGGTCCTTGTCCGGGTCGCCATACCAGATCTGGAAGTCGGCGCTGGTGAACGCGGGGTGGAATTTGTAGATGGCGGTGGTCAGCAGGGTTTCCTGACGGCGCGCCGGCCAGTACATCGGGTTGAGGGTGACGCCACCGTAGATCCAGCAGGTGGTATCGCGGGTGAACTGGGTGTTGGGCAGCGGCGGCAGGATGAAGCTGGAGTTGCCGAGGAAGTCGCGGAACATCTCGATGGCCTTGCCACCGAAACTGGTCGGCAGATCATCGCCCGATACGCCGCCGATCAGGAACTCGGCGATCTTGCGCGGCTGCAGGCTGCGCAGCCACGAGGCGGTTTCGTTGATCAGGCCCAGGCCCACCGAGTTGGCGGTGATCTTGCGTTCCAGGATCCAGTCCAGGGCTTCGGGGATGGCGACGATGTCCGTCAGCAGGTTGTGCATTTCCAGCACATCGATGTTGCGTTCGCGCATCTTGGTGACGAAGTCGAAGTGGTCGCGTTTGGCCTGGGCCACCCACAGCACATCGTCGAACAGCAGTTCATCACAGTTGTTCGGGGTCAGCCGCTGATGGGCCAGGCCTGGGGAGCAAACCATGACTTTGCGCAGTTTGCCGGCTTCGGAATGGACGCCGTACTTAACTTTTTCCGTGGTCATTACAGTGATCCTCCAGATGTCAAAACAGTGCTTCCAGAAACAGAAGCTAAAGAGTCAGGAAGCCGTCATAGAGACCGTAGGCCGCCACCGCGGCGCCCACGACCACCGCAGCGAAAATCAGCTTCTCGACGTTGGTGAAAACCGGTTTGTTGATTTCCAGCTTGGCCTTGGCGAACAGGATCACACCGGGGGCGTAAAGCAGGGCGGACAGCAGCAGGTACTTGATGCCGCCGGCGTACAGCAGCCAGATCGCGTAGACCAGGGCCACCGCGCCGATGATGAGATCCTTCTGCCGTTCGCCCGCCGCGCCTTCGTAGCTTTCGCCACGCACCGCCAACAGCAACGCGTAGGCCGCCGACCACAGGTACGGCACCAGGATCATCGAGGTGGCGAGGTAGATCAGCGACAGGTAAGTGCTGGCGGAGAACAGCGTGATGATCAGGAAAACCTGGACCATGGCGTTGGTCAGCCACAGGGCGTTGACCGGTACATGGTTGGCGTTTTCGCGGCGCAAAAACGCCGGCATGGTGTGGTCCCTGGCGGCGGCGAACATGATCTCCGCGCACAGCAGCACCCACGACAGCAACGCCCCCAGCAACGAGATGATCAAACCGACACTGATCAGCACCGCGCCCCAGTGACCGACCACGTGTTCCAGCACGGCGGCCATCGACGGGTTCTGCAGTTTGGCCAGCTCTGGCTGGGTCATGATCCCTAGCGACAGCACATTCACCAGGACCAAAAACAGCAGCACGGTGACGAAGCCGATCACGGTGGCCTTACCCACATCGCTGCGTTTTTCCGCCCGGGCCGAAAAGATGCTCGCGCCTTCGATGCCGATGAACACCCACACGGTGACCAGCATCATTTTGCGCACCTGGTCCATCACGCTGCCCAGGTCCGGGTTCTTCAGGCCCCAGATGTCGGCGGTGAAGATGTCCAGCTTGAAGGCGAATAATGCAATCAACATGAACAACAGCAGCGGCACGATCTTGGCGACGGTGGTCACCAGGTTGATGAACGCTGCTTCCTTTATTCCTCGCAGTACGAGGAAATGTACGGCCCAGAGCAGCACCGAGGCGCCGATCACGGCGGCAGGGGTATTGCCCTCCCCAAATAGCGGAAAGAAGTAGCCGAGCGTGCTGAACAGCAAGACGAAGTAGCCAACGTTGCCCAGCCAGGCACTGATCCAGTACCCCCAGGCGGACGAGAAGCCCATGTAGTCGCCGAAACCGGCCTTGGCGTAGGCGTAAACCCCGCCATCAAGGTCGGGTTTGCGGTTGGCCAGGGTCTGGAACACAAACGCCAGGGTGAGCATGCCGACGGCGGTGATCGCCCAACCGATCAGAATGGCGCCGACATCGGCACTGGCGGCCATGTTTTGTGGCAAGGAAAAGATCCCGCCACCAATCATCGAACCCACGACTAACGCAACCAGCGCGCCGAGTTTGAGTTTTCCGGGAGCTTCAGACATTGCATGACTCCAATGCAGGAGAAGAGAGGCAACAGACTAATTCTGTTGGCCATCCAAT
The DNA here is from genome assembly GCF_056400405.1 of Pseudomonas sp. P5_B3. Lineage (NCBI taxonomy): Bacteria > Pseudomonadati > Pseudomonadota > Gammaproteobacteria > Pseudomonadales > Pseudomonadaceae > Pseudomonas > Pseudomonas sp. P5_B3. The sequence goes on from NZ_JBFULI010000022.1 coordinate 64,770, forward strand.
CAGCTGACTTAGATCACTAAATGAGAGCGTTCCCAAGTTGTTGGCGGAGTGCCATCATTCGCAGGGCTGTTGCCTGTAATGCCTGATCTAGAGGCTTTTGCAGATTATTCAAGAACTTTTTAGCATTTGTTTCGAATTATGACGCTAGTTGGTTTTTCAAAATCTGCAAATTTTATTCATGCATTTTTTGTACTGAATTGATGTATTAAAAAAACGTATAAAACTAATGATTATATCGATGCCACAATAGCCGTTTTGTGCAAGTTAAAAGACGGTTGTTGGCGATATTCAATAAACCTTATTACTCTTCATCAATTTTATTAACGTCCGCTATGTGACGACCTCGCGGCAGTTGCCGCCTCAAAAAATGGAGCTGCAACGATGTCGCAATCACCGAACAAGCTTCGCTTGAGCGCATTGATCGCGTTGGTGGTGGGTCTGTGAAGCTGTTGCTGGCCTACCAGCCACCCTATGACTGGCCGGCGTTGCTCGGGTTTTTGTCGGCGCGGGCGATTGTCGGGTTGGAAACGGTGGTCGACGGTGTGTATTCGCGCAGCATCGGTTTGAACGGTGCTTGCGGTATGTTCTCGATCCAGCCTGGCACCTCGGATGCCCTTGAGTTGACCCTGGATTTTCCTGATTCGGGTGCCGTCCCTGCAATCGTCGCAAGCGTGCGGCGGATGTTTGATCTGGACGCCGACCTGTCCACGATTCACCGGCACCTGGCAGTTGATCCCCTGTTGGCGCGGCTGATTGCCGAGCACCCCGGGCTGCGTGTGCCGGGGGCGTGGGATGGCCTGGAGTTGGCGATCCGCGCGGTGCTGGGGCAGCAGATTACGGTGGCGGCGGCGATCAAGCTGGCGGGCAAACTGGTAGCACAGTACGGCACGCCATTCCATTCACGGTTGCCGGGGTTGACCCATGTGTTTCCCGAGGTCAGCGTTTTGGCTGGCGCGGATCTGGCTGCGTTGGGCATGCCGAAAAGCCGAGGCCGGACGCTGTCGGGGGTGGCCCAGGCATTACTCGATGATCCGCGGTTGTTCGAGCCCGGTCGGGAGGGAGGCGTAGCGCGGTTATTGGCCTTGCACGGGATTGGTGACTGGACGGCGCAATACATTGCGTTGCGACAGTTGCGGGAGATGGATGGATTTCCCAATGGCGACGTGGGGTTGATCAATGCGTTGGCGGCGCTGGAGGGTGGGCCGGTGACAGCCAGGCAGCTGTTGTTGCGGGCTGAGGGGTGGCGGCCTTATCGAGGGTATGCGGCGCAGGTGCTGTGGACTTCTTTGAGTCGGGCGGACTGAGCTGATCCCGGTTTTTTGTTGCCGCTTCTGGCGCCATCGCGGGCAAGCCCGCTCCCACAGGTGACCGAGAACTTCCGAGCGACCGCGATCAACTGTGGGAGCGGGCTTGCCCGCGATGGCGATATGACTGTCACCACCACTGCGCGGGATGTGAACCCAGTTCAGTAGCGGGCAATGCCCACCGCAACGGCGTCCCGATGATCTTCAGGGGCGCCTGCAACCGATGCGCCGGCCCCCAGGGTGTTTGCTCAACCTGTATCCCCTGATCGTGTTGATCTTCGGCGCGCAACTGCTCATCCGGGCCGGCTCCTTGCCCGATCAACAACTTCGCGGTACACGCCAACGACAACCGGGCCGAGCCCCCCGTACTGTCGTTCAACCGCTGCGCCAACAWCCGGATCGCACTGGCCGCCATCAAATACCCGGTGGCGTGATCGAGGGCCTGTACCGGCAACGGCGTCGGCTTGTCCGCCTGCTTCCAGCGCATGCCCGCTTCGGCAATGCCACTGCTCATCTGCACCAGGCTGTCGAAGCCCCGGCGGTTTTGCCAGGGGCCGCTCCAGCCATAGGCGTTGAGGCAAACATCGATCAGGCCCGGGTTCAGTTGCCGGCGCTCATTCATGCCCAGGCCAAGCCGCTCCAGTGCATCGGCGCGATAGCCGTGGAGCAGAATGTCGGCGTCCTTGAGCAGGCATTCGAATACGTCGCGGTCGGACCTGTCGTTCAGATCAAGACGCGCGCAGCGTTTTCCCAACGTGACTTCCGGCACCACCCCCGGCTCGTTCCAGGTCGGCGGATCGATACGCAAGACATCGGCGCCCAGGCCTGCCAGAAAGCGGCTGGCGATGGGGCCTGCCAGCACCCGGGTTAAATCCAGCACCTTGATGCCCGACAGTGGCCGGGACACTGAGCCCGCCCACGGTTTGTCGCTCTGGCCAGGGTGGTTGGTGAAATGAATCAAGGTTTCGGCATTTACCGCCTGGCCTTGAGGATGGGTCTGCCATTGATCCCAGGTGCGCATTTCGGCGGCACAGCCACCGGCATCGACCACCGCCTGCTCCAGCTCGCTTTTCGCCCATTGCGCCACTTGGCAAGCCATCGCTGCACGGTCGGTACAGGCACCGAGCACGCTTTCGGCAGCGGCGCGGTGATGGGGGGCGTTGGTGTGCAGGCGAATCCAGCCATCGCGGGTGGCGTAGTCACCGGCCACCGCATCCCACAGCGGCGGAACGCTCCAGCCGATCGGGCGAATCGAGGTTGCGAACCAGAAGGACGCCAGGCGTCGGTCAACTTCAAGGTCGGGCAGGCGTCCGGTTTGTTGGTGCAGCAGTTCGCTGGCGGCCTGGCCGGCGGCGGCCATGCTGGCGCAGGCCAGATCCGTGACGGCAAATGCCGAGGGCAGGGCGCCGCTGGACGTGAATGGAATCGGGGTGTGAGGCAAACCGAGTGCAGCTTGAATGGACGTGAGCAGATCAGTCATCGAAGGGCCCTCCGGAGCGAGAGCCCGATCATAGTTCAAAAAATTCCAGGTCAGATGAAATCCCTCTGTGGGAGCGAGCTTGCTCGCGATGACGGAATTACATTCAACATCAATGTTGATTGAAAGACCGCTATCGCGAGCAAGCTCGCTCCCACAGGGGATCTTCGGTAGGTTTTTAAACGCGGAACTGATCCATCAACTTCATCTGCTGGGTGGTCAGGGCGTTGAGCTGGCTGCTGATCTGCGCCGACTCCGTGGCCTGGCCGGTCAGGGTTTCGGTGACGGTGCGGATCGCCGAGACGTTGCGGTTGACCTCTTCGGCGACGGCGCTTTGCTGCTCGGCGGCGCTGGCGATTTGCAGGTTCATATCGCTGATCACGGTGACTGCGTCACTGATCTTGCCCAAGGCCTGGACCGCCTGCTGGATCTGCTCGGCGTTGCTGTGGGCCTGGGTCTGGCTTGAGTGCATGGTGGCGACCACGCCGCGGGTGCCGGACTGGATGCGTTCGATCACCAGGCGAATTTCTTCCACCGAGTCCTGGGTACGCTTGGCCAGGTTGCGCACTTCATCGGCCACCACCGCAAAGCCGCGACCGCTCTCGCCGGCACGGGCGGCTTCAATCGCCGCGTTGAGCGCCAGCAGGTTGGTTTGTTCGGCGATGCTGCGAATCACCTCCAGCACCGAACCGATCTGCTCGCTGTTGACCGCGAGGGCTTCGACTTCGGTCACGGCCTTGCTGACCTCTTCGGCCAGTTGATTGATATCGCGGGTGCTGCGCTCGATGATCGACAGGCCGTCGCGGGCCGATTGGTCGGCACCCTTGGCCGCATTGGCCGCGTTCGAAGCGCTGTTGGCGACATCGTGGGCGGTGGCGCTCATTTCGTTGGACGCCGTGGCAACCTGATCGATTTCGCGGAATTGCAACTGCATGCCTTCGCTGGTCTGGCGGGCGATTTCCGAAGACTGGTCGGCGGTGCCGCGGGCATCGGTGATGCTTTGCTTGATCTGCGCGATGGTCGGTTGCAGCTTGTCGAGGAAGCGGTTGAACCAGCTCACCAGTTCGCCCAGTTCGTCCTGCTTGCTGTAGTGCAGGCGCTGGGTCAGGTCGCCGTCGCCACTGGCAATCGCCTTGAGCATGTCGGCTACGCTGTTGATCGGGCGGGTCACGCCGGACGCGGTGAGCCACATCAGCAACAGCCCGAGCAGGCCGGCAATCACCGCCACAGACAGTGCCTTGAGCGTACCGCTTTGCTGGGCATCGTCGAGCACCGCTTGGAGCTTCACCGAGTCGGCCAGCAGCACTTGTTTGGGCAGGTCGATGACCACGGCCCAGGCATTGGCATCGGCAATCGGACTGACCGGGTACACCGCGCGGATCAGGTCGCCTTGCTGGAGAATCTTCGGCGCACCACTACCGAGCAATTGCAGGATGTCCTTGCCATCGACGCCCAGGGTGTCGCCGATGTTCTTGCCGACTTTACCGGCATCGACACTGTAGGCAGCCAGCACACCAGTGCCGGAGACGATCAGCATGTGTCCGGCGCTGTTGAACAGGTCGCGCTGGGAGTTGACCGCCGCCGCTTGCAGGGCATCGAGGGCGATGTCGATACCGACCACACCGATGGACTTGCCATCCACCAGCAGCGGTACGGAAATGGTGGTCATCAACACTTCCTTGCCGCCGACAGTATCGGCGTAGGGGTCGAGCAGGCAGATGCGCTTGCTGTCCCGAGGGCAGGTGTACCAGACGTTGTACGGCGTGCCGCTGAGGTTCAGGGTGGTTTTGGTCATGTCCTCTTCGACCATGATCGTGTTCAGCGACTGACCACCGGCACGGCTCCAGTAGGTGGCGAAACGGCCGATCTCGTTAGACTGGCGGGCGGCGTCGTTGGCGAACTCGCTGTCCTTGCCGTCCAGGCCGTTGGGTTCGAACGCCAGCCAGATGCCCAGCACTTTGCCGTTGCGCTCGAACGCGGTTTTCAGGCTCTGGTTCAACTCTTCACGCAGGGCACCGGGCTCAAGCGAACGCTTGGCGGCCATGGAGCGCATGTCCTTGATCTGGTCCGCGAGGGCGGTCACCACCGTCAGGGTTTCACCGAAGGTCTTCTGCACCCGCACCGCTTGCTCGGCGGCCTTGGCCTGGATCAGGTCCTGCACACTGGCGGTGAGCATTCTGCTGCTGGAGTCGTTGACCAGGTCATCGTTCTGATTGGTCTGGTAAATGTTCATGCCCACTATCAAGGCGACTACGCCCAGCAGGCACAGACCGGACAGCAGGACGATTTTCAGGCGAATGGACAGTGAGTCGAACATAGGGCGAGCTCGCGAAGGAATGAATGGTCGGCTGTGAGCCATTGCGGCTCGACTCGCCAAATCCATTTAGCGCCATTCAATCCACATCGGCGTGGGGGCGAGATTGCATGAGGGGCATGCCGACGAACGGTCAAGGTTGAACGTTTGCGCGGGAAAATGTGCCGAAAAGGGGATTAAAAACGGGGAAAATCGCGTTGGAATTTACGGGGGCTGCGGCAGTGATTCCGGTCGCGACCAGATCCACAGATTGCCCAGCCCCATGCTGGCAATCGCCAGGTAGATCGGCCAGCCATGATCGAGCATCACCAAACATGAGACCGGCACAGGCTCGCACACAGGGTCGGTGTTGTGTCAGGCGACTTACGGGTTGCCGACGGTTTCAATCAGGCCAAGGTGATGATAGTGCTTATCATTAAGCAAGGTGCTCAAGTACTGATTTGTGAAGCTTTACGCGCGACCCTGCAAATAGGTCGCGTAATCGGGAATCCGATGGAGGTGCGCCTGATCCATCAACGGGCTGCTGATCAGGTAGTCGGCGCTGCATTCGTTGCACGCCACCGGGATGTTCCACACTGCTGCGACGCGCAGCAATGCCTTGATATCCGGGTCGTGGGGCTGGGGTTCGAACGGGTCCCAGAAAAATACCAGCATATCGACCCGCTGCTCAGCGATTTGCGCGCCGAGCTGCTGGTCGCCACCCAGTGGCCCGCTGATCATGCTTTGCACCGGCAGGTCGAGGCGTTGTTGCAACAACAAACCCGTGGTGCCGGTGGCGACCAGATCATGCTGGGCCAGTTTGTCTTTTTGCCGTTCGGCCCAGTCCAGCAAGAACACCTTGCAGTGGTCATGGGCAACCAGGGCGATACGCTTGCGCGCCGCCAGGGTCTTTTGTGTAAAGCTGATGCCGATCATGGGTTGTTGCTCCAGAAATGACACGCACCCTGTAGGAGCAGCCGGTCGACGCTCGATTGCTCGCGATGGATGTAAGGGCCCCGCGCTCATTCAGGCGACCCTTGTCATCGTTAACGACCATCGCGAGCAATCGAGCGTCGACCGGCTGCTCCTGCAAGACCGGGGGCGTGCTGCTTATTCAGCGTTGCACAGCGCCAGGCAGTTATCGAGCATGCGGTTGGAGAAGCCCCACTCGTTGTCATACCAGGCCAATACCTTGAGCAGCTTGCCGCTGGCCTTGGTGTGGTTGGCGTCGAAGATCGACGACAGCGGGTTGTGGTTGAAGTCGCTGGAGACCAGCGGCAGGGTGTTGTAGCCAAGGATCTTCGAGTGCTGGCTGGCTTCTTTCAGCAGCGCATTGACCTCATCGGCCGACGCTTCGCGCTTGAGCTGCACGGTCAGGTCCACCAGCGACACATTGATCACCGGTACGCGCACCGACATGCCGGTCAATTTGCCCGCCAGTTCCGGCAGCACCAGGCCCACCGCTTCGGCAGCACCGGTCTTGCTCGGGATCATGTTCTGGGTGGCCGAACGGGCGCGGTACGGGTCGACGTGATAGACGTCGGTCAGGTGCTGATCGTTGGTGTAGGCGTGGATGGTGGTCATCAGGCCGCTTTCGATGCCCAGTTCGCGATGCAGCACCTGGGCCACCGGGGCCAGGCAGTTGGTGGTGCATGACGCGTTGGAAATGATCTGGTGCGATTGGCGCAGAATGTCGTGGTTCACCCCGTAAACCACGGTAGCGTCGGCGCCTTTGGCCGGGGCCGAGATGATCACTTTGCGCGCGCCGGCCGTAATATGCGCGGCGGCTTTGGCCCGATCGGTGAACAGACCGGTGCATTCGAACACGACATCAATTTTTTCCGCGGCCCAGGGCAGCTCGGCCGGGTTGCGGATGGCGCTGACCGAAATGCGGTCGCCGTTGACCGTCAGGCTCTCCTGGTCGTGCTGGACATCGGCATCGAACGTGCCGTGAACGGTGTCGTACTTGAGTAGATGAGCATTGATCGCGCTGTCGCCCAGGTCGTTGATGGCGACGATCTGCAGATCCTGACGGTAGCCTTGGGTATAGAGTGCGCGAAGGACATTGCGGCCGATGCGGCCAAAACCATTGATTGCGATTCGAAGAGTCATATTGCGGCGCTACCGTCGTTTTGTTGTTGGAATTACAAGATTATTCGTAAAAAAATAGAAAACAAGCCTTTTTGATGGCAATATTTTGTTCGATCTACAACGAGTGACCTGAATCAACTGGTCCGAATGGTCAAATAAACCGTTTGTCATCCCATCGACACCGGCCTTTGATCAGCATAGACAATCAGGTCGCCACATCCGTTAGCCTGGAGTTCTACACATGCATCCCCGCGTCCTTGAGGTCACTGAACGGCTTATCGCCCGCAGCCGCGCCACGCGTGAGGCCTACCTTGCATTGATCCGCGGTGCGGCCAGCGACGGTCCGATGCGCGGCAAGCTGCAATGCGCCAACTTCGCCCACGGCGTGGCCGGTTGCGGCAGCGATGACAAGCACAGCCTGCGGATGATGAACTCCGCCAACATCGCGATAGTTTCGTCATATAACGACATGCTCTCGGCGCACCAGCCGTACGAAGTCTTTCCCGAATTAATCAAAAAGGCCCTGCGCGAGATCGGCTCCGTCGGCCAGTTCGCCGGTGGCACCCCGGCGATGTGCGATGGCGTGACCCAGGGCGAACCGGGCATGGAACTGAGCCTGCCGAGCCGCGAAGTGATCGCGTTGTCCACGGCCGTGGCGCTGTCCCACAACATGTTCGACGGCGCGCTGCTGCTCGGCATCTGCGACAAGATCGTGCCGGGCCTGATGATGGGGGCGCTGCGCTTCGGCCATCTGCCGATGATCTTCGTGCCGGGTGGGCCGATGGTCTCGGGCATTTCCAACAAGCAGAAAGCCGACGTGCGCCAGAAGTACGCCGAAGGCAAGGCGACCCGCGAAGAGCTGCTGGAATCGGAAATGAAGTCCTACCACAGCCCTGGCACCTGCACCTTCTACGGCACCGCCAACACCAACCAGTTGCTGATGGAAGTCATGGGCCTGCACCTGCCGGGCGCGTCCTTCGTCAACCCGAACACGCCGTTGCGCGATGCCTTGACCCGCGAGGCCGCGCACCAGGTCACGCGCCTGACCAAGCAGAACGGTGACTACATCCCGATCGGCGAAATCGTCGACGAGCGTTCGCTGGTCAACTCGATTGTCGCGTTGCATGCCACCGGCGGCTCGACCAACCACACCCTGCACATGCCGGCCATCGCCATGGCGGCGGGCATTCAACTGACCTGGCAGGACATGGCCGACCTCTCCGAAGTCGTGCCGACCCTGAGCCACGTCTACCCGAACGGCAAAGCCGACATCAACCACTTCCAGGCGGCGGGCGGCATGTCGTTCCTGATCCGCGAACTGCTGGAAGCCGGGCTGCTCCACGAAAACGTCAACACCGTGATGGGCCACGGCCTGAGCCGCTACACCCAGGAACCGTTCCTCGACAATGGCCAGCTGGTTTGGCGCGAAGGCGTGACCGACAGCCTCGATGAAAGCATCCTGCGTCCGGTCGCTCGTGCGTTCTCGGCCGAAGGTGGCCTGCGGGTGATGGAAGGCAACCTCGGTCGCGGTGTGATGAAAGTCTCCGCTGTGGCCGTGGAAAACCAGATTGTCGAAGCGCCGGCCATGGTGTTCCAGGATCAGCAGGACCTGGCCGATGCCTTCAAGGCCGGTTTGCTGGAGAAGGATTTTGTCGCGGTGATGCGCTTCCAGGGCCCGCGCTCCAACGGCATGCCGGAACTGCACAAGATGACACCGTTCCTCGGCGTGTTGCAGGATCGCGGCTTCAAAGTCGCGCTGGTGACCGACGGGCGCATGTCCGGCGCGTCGGGGAAAATCCCGGCGGCCATTCATGTCAGCCCCGAGGCTTATGTCGGCGGCGCTTTGGCGCGAGTGCAAGAGGGCGATATCATCCGCGTCGATGGCGTCAAAGGCACCCTGGAGCTTAAGGTGGACGCCGAAGAATTCGCAGCGCGCACACCGGCCAAAGGCCAGTTGGGCAACAACATCGGCACCGGTCGCGAGCTGTTCGGTTTCATGCGCATGGCCTTCAGCTCGGCGGAGCAGGGCGCCAGCGCCTTCACTTCTGCCCTGGAGACGCTTAATTGAAACTGGCTTTGGTCGGTGACATCGGTGGGACCAACGCACGTTTCGCGTTGTGGAAAAACCAGCAACTGGAATCGGTCCAGGTGCTGGCGACAGCAGATTTCCCCAGCCCGGAAGAAGCGATCAGCCTCTACCTGAACGGCCTGGGGCTGGCGCCGGGGGCGATTGGCTCGGTGTGCCTGTCGGTGGCAGGCCCCGTGAGCGGCGACGAATTCAAGTTCACCAACAATCACTGGCGCCTGAGCCGCAAGGGCTTTTGCCAGGCCTTGCAGGTGGATCAGCTGTTGCTGGTCAACGACTTCTCGGCCATGGCCCTGGGCATGACCCGTTTGCAGCCCGGCGAATTCCGCGTGGTCTGCGAAGGCTCGCCGGAGCCGCTGCGCCCGGCGGTGGTGATCGGCCCCGGCACGGGCCTGGGCGTCGGTACCTTGCTCGATTTGGGCGAGGGCCGATTCGCCGCGTTGCCGGGGGAGGGCGGTCACGTTGATCTGCCATTGAGCAGTCCGCGTGAAACCCAACTCTGGCAGCATATTTTCAACGAGATCGGCCATGTCAGCGCTGAAACAGCGTTGAGCGGCGGCGGCTTGCCACGCGTCTACCGGGCGATCTGCGCGGTGGACGGGCACACGCCGGTACTCGACACGCCGGAAGCCATCACCGCAGCCGGGCTGGCGGGCGACCCGATTGCCGTGGAAGTGCTCGAGCAGTTCTGCTGCTGGCTCGGACGCGTGGCCGGCAACAACGTGCTGACCACCGGTGGGCGCGGTGGCGTGTACATCGTTGGCGGGGTGATTCCGCGCTTTGCCGATTTCTTCCTCGAAAGCGGCTTCGCCCGCTGCTTCGCCGACAAGGGGTGCATGAGCGATTACTTCAAGGGGATTCCGGTGTGGCTGGTGACGGCGCCGTATTCGGGATTGATGGGTGCGGGTGTGGCGCTGGAGCAATCAATCCCGACCTGAAACCCGATTACCTGTAGGMGCGAGCCTGCTCGCGATGGACTTGAAGGCACCGCGTGCATTCAGAAAACACGCGTTATCGTTGACGTCCATCGCGAGCAGGCTCGCTCCTACAGTGGTTCTGTAGTGTTTGTAAAATCGGTGCTTAAGGCATAATCCGCCCAATTCAAACAACAAGGACGCCGCCCGTGAGCTCAGTCAACAAGTCGATTTTGTTGGTCGATGACGATCAAGAGATACGCGAGTTGCTGGACACCTACCTGACCCGTGCCGGTTTCCAGGTGCGTGCCACCGCCGATGGCGCCGGTTTTCGCCAGGCGCTGAACGACGCGCCGGCCGATCTGGTGATCCTTGATGTGATGCTGCCCGACGAAGACGGCTTCAGCCTGTGTCGCTGGATTCGCCAGCATCCACGCCAGGCGCAGGTGCCGATCATCATGCTCACCGCCAGTTCCGACGAGGCAGACCGCGTCATCGGCCTGGAGCTGGGCGCCGACGATTACCTCGGCAAGCCGTTCAGCCCACGGGAGTTGCAGGCGCGGATCAAGGCGTTGCTACGCCGTGCGCAGTTCGGCCAGGAACGTAACGGCGGTGAGGTGCTGGCCTTCGATGACTGGCGGCTGGACATGGTCAGCCATCGGCTGTTTCACATCGACGGCGAAGAGGTGATTCTCTCGGGCGCCGACTTCGCGCTGCTGAAACTGTTTCTCGATCACCCGCAGGAAATCCTCGACCGCGACACCATCGGCAACGCCACTCGTGGCCGTGAACTGATGCCCCTGGATCGCATCGTCGACATGGCGGTCAGCCGGTTGCGCCAACGCCTGCGCGACACGGAAAAACCGCCACGGCTGATCCGCACCGTGCGTGGCAGCGGCTACCAACTGGCGGCCAATGTGGTTGCCAGCAATGGCCACTAAGCTATTGCGCAAGCTCGCCGCCAAGGTGCCGATGCCGCGTTCGCTGCTCGGGCGGATGTTGCTGTTGACCCTGCTGGCGGTGTTGTTCGCCCAAGCGTTGTCGAGCGTGATCTGGGTCTCGCAACTGCGTGCCACGCAGCTCGAGGGCCTGGTCACCAGCGCCCGCAGCCTGGCCCATTCAATGACGGCCAGTGTCAGTTATTTCCGTTCGTTGCCGGTGGCGTTCCGGCCCTTGGTGCTCGATCAGTTGCGCAGCATGGGCGGCACCCGGTTCGTGGTGACGCTCAACGACAAACCCCTGGGCATGGAGGTGCTGCCCATCACCCCGCGCAAAGAGGCGGTGCTCAAAGCGGTGGACGAGGTGCTGCGCCAGTCCCTCGGCCAGGACACGGACATCTCGGTGACCTTCGTCAGCCCGCAAGACCTGCGCATCTTCAATGGCGGCCTGAAGCTCGATGAGTTGCCACGCTCCTGGGCGCACTACGCGTTGACCCTGGAGCCGGTGAACCCGCCGGTACTGGTCACGCAGATCCAGATGGCGCCGGGCGAGTGGCTGTACATCGCCTCGCTGTTGCCCGAGCCCTACACCAGCCTTGAAGAGCAGGGCCTGCCGGCGCAGCAGGTGTGGTTCATCGTCCTGACCAGCAGCTTTTTGCTGTTGTTCATCGGCCTGCTGGTGCACTGGCAGAGTCGTCCGCTCAAGCGCCTGGCGCGGGCGGCGCGGGACCTGTCGTTGGGGGCCGACGTGGAACCGGTGGCCGAAGGCGGTGGCAGTGAAGTGGTCGAGGTCGGGCGCGCCTTCAACACCATGCGCGAGCGCATCAGTCGTTACCTGACCGAGCGCAGCCAGTTGTTCAGCGCCATTTCCCACGACTTGCGCACGCCGATCACCCGTTTGCGCCTGAGGGTCGAATTGCTCGAAGACGAAACACTGCAAACCAAGTTCGGGCGTGACCTGGACGAGCTCGAATTGCTGGTCAAGGGCGCGCTGCAATGCGTGAAAGACACCGACATCCACGAGAACATCGAGCCGGTGGACCTCAATCATGTGCTCGACTGTCTGGTGGAGCCCTATCTCGCGCCGAACGGCAACGGCCGCGTGACCCAGCAGGGGCGGGCGCTGGCGGCGTATCCGGGCAAACCGCTGGCACTCAAGCGCTGCATCGGCAACCTGATCGATAACGCGTTGAAGTACGGGCAGAACGCGCACCTGCACATTGATGACGACGAAAGCGCGTTCGTCCTGCACGTCGATGATGAAGGGCCGGGCGTGCCGGAGCAGCGGCTGGAGCAGGTGTTCGAACCGCACTTTCGCCTGGCCGGGCAGCAACAGGGTTATGGGTTGGGGCTGGGGATTGCCCGCAACATTGCCCATAGCCATGGTGGTGAGGTGAGTCTGCAGAATCTGCGTGAAGGCGGGTTGCGAGTGACCCTGCAGTTGCCCCGCAGCGTTGACTAGTCAGACCGCGTTATCGTTCATCGCGAGCAGGCTCGCTCCTACAGGGTTTTTGCGTCGTACATAAATCCAATGTAGGAGCGAGCCTGCTCGCGATGGCGTCAGATCATTCAACACATATCCAAGAGCAAATGTCACAGCTTGGTGACATAACCCACCCCCTTCGTTACATGCCCACCTTCCCCCGTTGTTTATGCTGCCCCACAGTCATAACAACAAAAAAGGTACGCCATGGACACCTTCCAACCGGCCTTCAGCAGTTGGCTGAACGCACCTGCCCATCAGCAATGGCTCGCCAGCGAAGGCTTGCGCCTGCTGGCGTTTGCCAAGGCTTCGAAGCTACCTGAAGGCTTCGGCAACCTCGATGAAAAAGGCCGCCTCCCGGCTGATGCGCAAGCCCAGACCATGAACACCGCGCGCATGACCCACAGCTTCGCCATGGCCCACATTCAGGGCTTGCCGGGTTTCGCCGAACTGGTGGATCACGGTGTCGCTGCGCTGCGCGGGCCGTTGCGCGACGTGCTGCATGGCGGCTGGTTCGCGGCCGCCGAACATCGCAATGGCAACACCGGCAAGAATGCCTACCTGCATGCTTTCGTCGCACTGGCGGCCAGTTCTGCGGTGGTCGCACAGCGCCCCGGTGCACAAGCCTTGCTCGATGATGCCATCGATATCATCGACACTTATTTCTGGAGCGAAGAAGAAGGCGCGATGCGCGAATCTTTCAACCGTGACTGGAGCGAGGAGGAGGCGTACCGAGGCGCCAACAGCAACATGCACGCCACCGAAGCCTTCCTCGCCCTGGCCGATGTCACCGATGACAACCGCTGGCTGAGCCGCGCCCAACGGATTGTCGAGCGAGTGATCCATGGTCACGCCGCTGCCAACGATTACCTGGTGATCGAGCATTTCGACCGCGACTGGCAGCCGCTACGGGACTACAACCGCGACAATCCGGCCGACGGCTTCCGCCCCTACGGCACCACCCCGGGCCATGGTTTCGAGTGGGCGCGGCTGTTGCTGCACCTCGAAGCTTCGCGGGTGAGAGCGGGGATGCTCACGCCGGGCTGGCTGGTCACCGACGCGCAAAAACTCTTCGAGCACAATTGCCGTCACGGTTGGAGCATCGACGGCGCGCCGGGGATTGTCTACACCCTGGACTGGGACAACAAAGCGGTGGTCCGCCATCGCCTGCACTGGACCCATTGCGAAGCCAGCGCCGCCGCCAGTGCCTTGCTCAAACGCACCGGTGAAGAGCAATACGAACACTGGTACCGACTTTTCTGGGAATTCTGTGACAGTCATTTCATTGACCGCGAAGGCGGCAGCTGGCATCACGAACTCGACCCGCAGAACCGCCCGAGTGCCGATATCTGGCCCGGCAAACCTGACCTTTACCACGCCTGGCAAGCCGTGCTGATTCCGCGCCTGGCGCTGGCACCGAGCATGGCCACGGCGCTGGCGCAGTTGTCCCAGAGCGGTTCTATGTAACCATGCGGTGACATTCGCGCATCCCTTCGTTACCTGCGAGGGGATATCCCCTGTTTAAACTCCTATGCAGCGCAAGCAATAGACTTGCATGCATAACAACAAGAAAGGTGCTCCTGGATGAATGCGATTTCTCGCCTCGCTACTGTCATTTCTCTCGCTTCCCTGTCTGCGCTCCCCCTCAGTGTGCTTGCCGCCGAATCCAAAGGTTCCGTTGAAGTCGTTCACTGGTGGACTTCCGGTGGTGAAAAAGCAGCGGTCGATGTCCTGAAGGCTCAAGTCGAAAAAGACGGCTTCACCTGGAAGGACGGCGCAGTCGCCGGTGGCGGCGGTTCCACGGCCATGACCGTACTCAAAAGTCGCGCCGTAGCCGGCAACCCGCCAGGCGTTGCCCAGATCAAAGGTCCGGACATCCAGGAGTGGGGCAGCACTGGCCTGCTCAGCACCGACGCACTGAAAGAAGTCTCCAAGTCGGAAAACTGGGATGGCCTGCTGTCGAAGAAAGTCTCCGACACCGTTAAGTACGAAGGTGACTACGTCGCCGTGCCGGTGAACATCCACCGCGTCAACTGGCTGTGGATCAACCCGCAGGTGTTCAAGAAAGCCGGGATCGAAAAAGCCCCGACGACCCTCGAAGAATTCTATGCCGCCGGCGACAAGCTCAAGGCCGCCGGCTTCATCGCACTCGCCCACGGCGGTCAGCCTTGGCAGGACAGCACCGTGTTCGAAGACATTGTGCTCTCGGTCATGGGTGCTGACGGCTACAAAAAAGCCCTGGTCGACCTGGACCAGAAAACCCTGTCCGGCCCGGAGATGACCAAGTCCTTCACCGAGCTGAAAAAGATCACCACCTACATGGACCCGAACCGCGCCGGTCGTGACTGGAACATCGCCGCCGCCGACGTCATCAACGGCAAGGCCGGCATGCAGATGATGGGCGACTGGGCGAAAAGCGAGTGGACTGCGGCGAAGAAAGTCGCGGGCAAGGACTACCAGTGCGTAGCGTTCCCGGGCACTGAAAAAGCCTTCACCTACAACATCGACTCCCTGGCGGTGTTCAAGCTCAAGGCCGATCGCAAAGGCGACATCGCTGCCCAGCAAGACCTGGCCAAGGTCGCTTTGGGTACCGACTTCCAGAAAGTCTTCAGCATGAACAAGGGTTCGATCCCGGTGCGTAACGACATGCTGAACGAAATGGACAAGCTCGGCTTCGACGAGTGCGCCCAGAAGTCGGCGAAGGACTTCATCGCGGACGACAAGACCGGCGGCCTGCAACCGAGCATGGCGCACAACATGGCCACCTCCCTGGCCGTGCAGGGTGCGATCTTCGATGTGGTCACCAACTTCATGAACGACAAGGATGCTGACCCGGCCAAGGCCAGCGCCCAACTGGCCTCGGCTGTCAAAGCGGCCCAGTAATTCGTGATCGACGCAGGCAGGTCCTGCGGCAAACCCCAGAGAGAGCTCCGTCCCAATGTGGGAGCGAGCTTGCTCGCGATAGCTGACTGACATTCAACACTGATGTCGTCTGTTACACCGCTATCGCGAGCAAGCTCGCTCCCACAGGGTGGAACTCTGTCCGGATTTCACTTCTTCACCTGGATTATCCCGATGAGCTCTGTGGCGGTTTTCAGCAAAGCCTCACCGTTCGATGCGCTGCAACGCTGGCTACCCAAGTTGGTACTCGCGCCGAGCATGCTGATCGTGTTGGTTGGCTTCTACGGTTACATCATCTGGACGTTCATTCTGTCCTTCACCAACTCCAGCTTCATGCCGAGCTACAAGTGGGTCGGCCTGCAGCAATACATGCGCCTGATGGACAACGACCGCTGGTGGGTCGCGAGCAAGAACCTCGCGCTGTTCGGTGGCATGTTCATCGGCATCAGCCTGGTGCTGGGCGTGTTCCTCGCCGTGCTGCTGGACCAGCGCATTCGCAAGGAAGGCTTCATCCGCACCGTCTACCTGTACCCGATGGCGCTGTCGATGATCGTCACCGGTACCGCGTGGAAATGGCTGCTCAACCCGGGCCTGGGCCTGGACAAGATGCTGCGTGACTGGGGCTGGGAGGGCTTTCGTCTCGACTGGCTGGTGGATCAGGATCGCGTCGTCTACTGCCTGGTGATCGCCGCCGTGTGGCAAGCCTCCGGGTTTGTCATGGCGATGTTCCTGGCCGGCCTGCGCGGTGTCGATCAGTCGATCATCCGTGCCGCCCAGGTCGATGGTGCGAGCCTGCCGACCATCTACCTGAAAATCGTCCTGCCGAGCCTGCGCCCGGTGTTCTTCAGTGCCTTCATGATCCTGGCGCACATCGCGATCAAGAGCTTCGACCTGGTCGCGGCGATGACCGCGGGCGGTCCGGGTTACTCCTCCGACCTGCCGGCGATGTTCATGTATTCCTTCACCTTCAGCCGTGGCCAGATGGGCATCGGTTCGGCCAGCGCCATGCTGATGCTCGGCGCCGTGCTGACCATCCTCGTGCCGTACCTGTACTCCGAGCTGCGAGGCAAACGCCATGACTAATCAACTCGGCAAACCATCGCTCAGCTTCAGCCGCATCGCGATCTACGCAACGTTGTTGCTGGCCGCTGCGATCTACCTGATCCCGTTGGTGGTAATGCTGCTGACCAGTTTCAAATCCCCGGAAGACATCCGTACCGGCAACCTGTTGAGCTGGCCGACCGTGATCGACGGCATCGGCTGGATCAAGGCCTGGGACGTGGTCGGCGGCTACTTCTGGAACTCGGTGAAGATCACCGTGCCGGCAGTGCTGATCTCGACTTTCATCGGGGCCATGAACGGCTACGTGCTGTCGATGTGGCGCTTCCGTGGTTCGCAGCTGTTCTTCGGCCTGTTGCTGTTCGGCTGCTTCCTGCCGTTCCAGACCGTGCTGTTGCCAGCCTCGTTCACCCTCGGCAAGTTCGGCCTGGCCAACACCACCACCGGCCTGGTGCTGGTGCATGTGGTCTACGGCCTGGCGTTCACCACGCTGTTCTTCCGTAACTACTACGTGAGCATTCCGGATGCGCTGGTCAAGGCCGCAAGGCTCGATGGCGCGGGCTTCTTCACGATCTTCCTGAAGATCCTGCTGCCGATGTCGATCCCGATCGTGATGGTCTGTCTGATCTGGCAGTTCACCCAGATCTGGAATGACTTCCTGTTCGGCGTGGTCTTCGCCAGTGGCGATGCCCAGCCAATTACCGTGGCCCTGAACAACCTGGTCAACACCAGCACCGGGGCCAAGGAATACAACGTTGATATGGCCGCCGCGATGATCGCCGGGCTGCCGACACTGCTGGTCTACATATTCGCTGGCAAGTATTTCCTGCGTGGGCTGACGTCCGGCGCGGTCAAGGGGTAGAACATGGCAACTCTCGAATTACGCAACGTCAACAAAACCTACGGGCCCGGCCTGCCGGACACCCTGAAAAACATCGAACTGAAAATCGATGACGGGGAATTCCTGATCCTGGTCGGCCCGTCGGGCTGTGGTAAATCCACGCTGATGAACTGCATCGCCGGTCTGGAAACCATCAGCGGCGGTGCGATCCTGGTGGACGACGCCGATATCAGCGGCATGAGCCCCAAGGATCGCGACATCGCCATGGTGTTCCAGTCCTACGCGCTGTACCCGACCATGAGCGTGCGCGACAACATCGCCTTCGGCCTGAAGATCCGCAAAATGCCCACTGCCGAAATCGACGAAGAAGTCGCTCGGGTTTCCAAGCTGTTGCAGATCGAACACCTGCTCAGCCGCAAGCCCGGCCAGCTTTCCGGCGGCCAGCAGCAGCGTGTGGCGATGGGCCGCGCCCTGGCGCGGCGGCCGAAGATTTATCTGTTCGACGAGCCGCTGTCCAACCTCGACGCCAAGCTGCGGGTCGAGATGCGCACCGAAATGAAACTGATGCACCAGCGCCTGAAAACCACCACGGTCTACGTGACCCACGACCAGATCGAGGCCATGACCCTGGGCGACAAGGTTGCGGTGATGAAGGACGGGATCATCCAGCAGTTCGGTACGCCGAAAGACATCTACAACAACCCGGCCAACCTGTTCGTGGCGAGCTTCATCGGTTCGCCGCCGATGAACTTCATCCCGCTGCGCCTGCAGCGCAAGGACGGTCGTCTGGTCGCGCTGCTCGACAGCGGCCAGGCTCGTTGCGAGTTGCCTTTGGGCATGCAGGACGCCGGTCTCGAAGACCGCGAAGTGATCCTCGGCATGCGCCCTGAGCAGATCATTCTGGCCAACGGCGAAGCGAACGGCTTGCCGACCATTCGTGCCGAAGTCCAGGTCACCGAACCGACCGGTCCCGACACCCTGGTCTTCGTCAACCTCAACGACACCAAGGTCTGCTGCCGCCTGGCACCGGACGTGGCGCCGGCGGTGGGCGAGACGCTGACCCTGCAATTCGATCCGGCGAAAGTGCTGTTGTTCGATGCCAAGAGTGGGGAGCGGCTGGGGGTTGCCGGTGTGCCGAAAGCCGAGGTGCACGCTGATAACGTGGCCCGATTCAAAGGCCGCTGAAGAACAAATCTGTAGGAGCGAGCCTGCTCGCGATGGACGTCAACGATGACACTGGAAACCTGATACCCCACGGTGTTCTCAGGTTTCTCGCGAGCAGGCTCGCTCCTACAGGGGGGACATGTGGCGGATGGATTGTTGTCCGTCGCAACTGATGTAACCGCGTTAAAGAAGAAAAGTTAATAACAATAAAACGAGGAAGTAGGGATGAAGATGAAGAACAAGGTCCGGTTGATCTGCCAGGTTTCAGCAGCGGCAGCACTGGTTCTGGCCGGCAATGCGATGGCCGATGAAGCGTTCAGCTCCGACTCCAAGTGGATGACGGGCGATTGGGGTGGCGAGCGTACGAAGCTGATCGAGCAAGGCATCGACATCAAGATGGATTACGTCGGTGAAGTCGGCGGCAACCTCCATGGCGGTTTCAACGATGACAAGACCGCGCGCTACGCCGACCAGTTTGGCCTGGGCGCGGCGCTGGACCTGGAGAAGTTGTTCGGCTGGGATAACACCCAGGCCAAGATCCAGCTCACCAACCGTAACGGTGAGAACATCTCCAACGACCGTATCGGCGATCCGCGTGCCGGCACCTTGAGTTCCTCGCAGGAAGTCTTCGGTCGTGGCCATATGGTCCGTCTGACCCAGTTGTGGATTCAGCATCAGTTCTTCGACAACAAACTGGACGTCAAAGCCGGTTACTTCGGTGAAGGTGAAGACTTCAACACCTTCCCGTGCGAATTCCAGAACCTGGCGTTCTGCGGATCCCAGGTGGGTAACTGGGCCACCAACGTCTGGTTCAACTGGCCGGTCAGCCAGGCGGCGATCCGCGTGAAGTACAACATCAATGACGAGCTCTACGCTCAGATTGGCGCGTACAACCAGAACCCGTCGCAACTGGAGCACGGCAACGGCTTCAAGCTCAGCGGCAGCGGTACTGCGGGCACCGTGTTGCCGGTCGAACTGGTCTGGTCGCCGAAGGTCAACAGCCTGCCGGGCGAATACCGTATCGGTTACTACAAAAGCACTGCCCCTGCCGATGACGTTCTCAAGGACGACAACGGCCAGGACGCAGCGACCACGGGCAAGCCTTTTCGCGTCCACGATAGCAAGCACGGCTACTGGTTCGTCGCGCAGCAGCAACTCACCACTCACAACGGTGACGCTTCTCGCGGTCTGAACATCGCGGCCAACGCCACCTTCCACGACAAGGACACTAACGTCGTCGACAACTACCAGTCGCTGATGTTCGTGTACAAGGGCCCGTTCGACGCGCGTCCGAAGGATGACGTGGGCATCGGTTTCGCCCGTATCCATGTCAACGATGACGTGAAGAAAAACGCCGAGCTGACCAACGCGGCCAACGGTGTGTCGGACTTCGACAATCCGCTGTTCTCGCCCATTCGTGAAACCGAATACAACTACGAGATCAACTACGGCTTCCACGTGACCAACTGGCTGACCGTACGTCCCAACCTGCAATACGTCACGCACCCCGGTGGCGTGGATGAAGTCGACAACGCGCTGGTGGCCGGCCTGAAAATTCAGTCGGTGTTCTGACGCGTCTGCGATAAGCTTCTCTCCATGTGCGCATATTTGCGGACAGCCATGGCTGTCCGCTTTTTTTTGTGGGCCGCGCACCCCGGTGACAGATGATTTTCAGGACCGTGGCACATGCTTGAGCATCCGCTACAACGCTTCTTCAAATCCTTGCGCGAGCGCTCCGTGTTTGCGTGGGAGCGCTATCAGATGCGCGATGTGCTGGTGATCGATCATCCGCTGTGTCAGGCGGTGTTCAGTCGTCAGGGCGCGCAGTTGTTGCACTTCCAGCCCAAGGGGCAAAAACCCTGGCTGTGGTGCGCGGCGAAGTGGCCGCAGGTTGGCGCCATTCGCGGTGGCGTGCCGGTGTGTTGGCCGTGGTATGGCCGGCATCCGAGCGAAAATGCCTGGCCGTCCCATGGCTGGGCGCGCTTGCTCGACTGGAAGCTGCTCGACAGCAACAGTGACGACGATGGCGTGCGATTGCACTGGCAGCTGAAGTTGTGCGACTGGCAGGTGGACTTGCACGCCCACTTGGGTGAACGCATGGAGCTGCGCCTGAGCACCGAGCATCAGGACGACATGCCGTGCCAGTTGAGCCAGGCTTTGCATGCTTACTGGCGTATTGGCGATGTCAGTGAGATAGCGCTGTCTGGGCTCGAGGGCGCGCAGGGTTATGACCAGTTGAGCCGGCAGGCCTGTCAGCAGGAAGGCGAGTTGCGCGTGGATGGCGGTTGTCAGCGAGTGTTCCAGCATGACGGTGAATTGCAGCTCAACGACCACGCCTGGCAGCGGGCGCTGTGTATCGACACGGGTGAAACGGCTGACACGGTGGTGTGGCATCCCGGCTCGCGGCCATTGCTCGGCGTGACCTGGAACGAGATATCCGAATTCGTTTGCGTAGAGGCCGCAAGCGGCGGTACCGACAGCCTGTGCCTTGCACCTGGGGAGCGGGCGCATTTGAGTTTGCAGGCGCGGGTGGGGGCTTAGTTCAAGGGAGGCTGTGTCTGGACTGCCGCCATCGCGAGCAAGCTCGCTCCCACAGGGGAATGCGTTCCAAATGTG
>NZ_JBFULI010000023.1:0-85612 GCF_056400405.1 Pseudomonas sp. P5_B3
GTCACTTTGGAAAAGCCCCAAAGTAACCAAAGGGCTCTTGCCCCTGACGTTCGGTGCCTAGCTGTGGCTCGGCATGCCCTCGCTCCGGTCCTGCTCCGTGGGCCCGCCGCCATCGGCCATCCATGGCCGGCGGCGGCTAACCCGGCATCCATGCCGGGTTGCCCACTGCGCAGAACCTGCGCTCGGCCTCACGAGGGGGCGTACACCGCAACAGCGCTCGAGGCGGCCTACCGGCCGGCCTGTTTGTTGGGTTCGTTCGTCTGTGGTGTATTTGATCGACTGACAGGCCGCTTTCGCGAGCAAGCTCGTTCCCACAGGGTTTGTGGTCGGCCACAATGTTGTGTTCGACCCCGATCCACTGTGTGCGAGCTTGCTCCGGGCGGCGATCCGACGATTGCTTTTCTGAAGTCCACCGGATTTACAGAATGCGGTAAAGCAACCGCTCGATCCGCACACGACTCACGCGCTTGAGGAACCTGGCCACGCCCGCCGGGTACTCGGCGAGGGTTTCCAGGTTCTGGAAATGCTCGATACGCGAGGTGTGCTGGAAGATCTTTGTCAGCTCATCGCGACGCGGCTCCAGCAGTTCGCCATGGGGATCATCGATCAACAAGGCGTTTTCCAGATCGAGTCGAAACGCCCGTGGGTTGAGGTTGTTGCCGGTCAGCAAGGTATAGCGCCGGTCGATCCACATGCCCTTGAGGTGATAGGTGTTGTCGCCATCACGCCACAGGTGCAGGTTCAACTGGCCGCTGTCGATGTCGCGCTGATGGCGCTTGGCAAACCGGCGCAAGCTGATTTCGTACAGGTACGGCAGCGCCGAAATAACCCGGAACGGTTCGCTCGGCGGAATGTAGAAATCGTTGGCCGTCTTGTCGCCGACCACAATGTCGATCTTCACCCCACGGGCCAACGCACGGTTGATCTCGCGGATGACCGCCAGCGGCAGGTTGAAGTACGGTGTGCAAATGGTCAGTTGCTGCTGGGCGCTGGCGATCAGTTCGCAGATCACCCGGTTCAGCGGATTGTTCTTGCCGACGCCGAGCAAGGGGCTGACAGACAAACCGCTCCTGTCGGTAGTGCCCCGCGAAGTGTCGTACGCCGCGTGCTTGAGGCGGCTGCGCAGGTCGCCGATGTCATGGCGCAGGCTGCGGGTGGTCGGCAGGTTCGGCAGGTCGAGGCGGTGCACCGCCTTGGAAGCCACCAGGCCGTGCTGCACCAGGTGCTGCATCGAATCGGCCAGATCACGATTGTGCAGCAGGTGATAGCGGTCGTAGCGGTACTTGTCGAACTTGTGCAGATAGACGTTGTTCAGGCTCGCGCCACTGTAGATCACGCAGTCATCGATCACGAAGCCTTTGAGGTGCAACACACCGAACAGTTCGCGGGTTTGCACCGGGACTCCGTAGATCGGCACTTCGCTGGCATGGGTGCGGGTCATTTCCTGATACCAGGCGGAGTTGCCCGGTTGCTTGCCGGCACCAATCAGGCCGCGCTGGGCGCGCAGCCAGTCGACGACCACCACCACGTCCAGTTCCGGACGCGCCAGCTTGGCCGCGTGCAAGGCATCGAGAATTTCCTGGCCGGCTTCATCCTGTTGCAGGTACAGCGCAACGATATAGATGCGCCGGGTCGCGCTGGCGATCTTCTCCAGCAGGCAACGACGGAATTCGGCAGCGCCAGAGAGGATGCCGACGGCATCGGCCGTCAGCGGAAAACTGCGCAGTTTGGGCAGCAGGGAACGTTTGAAAAGCAACGGCATAGGGCTCGCAATGGGTCGAATCCGAAGAACCCGAGAGCTTACACCATGCAAAGGTTCGGGTCTTGTTACCGTCAGTAATGACGCCATCGCGAGCAAGCTCGCTCCCACATGTTGATATGCGCTTCCCTGTGGGAGCGAGCTTGCTCGTGATAGCCATTTGTCAAACGACACAAAAACCGATTGACCATGGAGAACGATCGTTCTACTGTTAGCTACATGAACGAATTCACTAGCAATGAAACACGCGACATCATTCTGGATGTCACCGAAAAGTTGATCTACAAAAGTGGCATAGCCGCCACGGGCATGGATCTTCTGGTGAAAACCGCCGGCGTCTCCAGAAAGAGCATTTACCGCTACTTCGCCAACAAGGACGATCTGGTGGTAGCCGCCCTGCAACGTCGCGACCAGCGCTGGATGCACTGGTACAGAGGCGCAGTCTGCCAGGCACAAACCCCGGCCGAACGACTGCTTAACCTGTTTACCGTGCTCAAATCGTGGTTCGCGTCCGAGGGCTTTCGTGGCTGCGCCTTCATCAACACCAGTGGCGAAACCGGCGACCCGCAAGACCCGGTGCGCCTGGTCGCCAAAGAGCATAAACAGAAGCTGCTCGACTACGTGTGCGAGCTGTGTACCGAACATGGCGCCGAGGATCCGCAGATGCTGGCCAGACAACTGCTGATCCTGATCGATGGTGCCATTACCGTGGCGCTTGTAATGGGTGATCACAGTGCCGCCGATAATGCGCAATGCATGGCGCGAAAGTTATTGGACCTGTAGCAACCTGATCAAGCTCGACAATTGCTTGAACTTTAACTTGATACGGAGACTTGAAATGTCTGATGCCGAAGTTCGTCCGCCATTACCCCCTTTCACCCGTGAATCGGCCATTGAAAAAGTTCGCCTGGCTGAAGACGGCTGGAACTCCCGCGACCCCGAGCGCGTGTCCCTGGCCTACACCCTGGACACTCAATGGCGCAATCGCGCCGAGTTCGCCTACAACCGAGAAGAGGCCAAAGGCTTCCTGACCCGCAAATGGGCCAAGGAGCTGGATTATCGGCTGATCAAGGAACTCTGGGCCTTTACCGGCAACCGCATCGCCGTGCGTTATGCCTATGAGTGGCATGACGACTCGGGCAACTGGTTCCGCTCCTACGGCAACGAAAACTGGGAGTTCAACGAGGACGGCCTGATGGCCCGGCGCTTCGCCTGCATCAATGACCTGCCGATCAAGGAAAGCGAGCGCAAGTTCCACTGGCCGCTGGGGCGTCGGCCTGACGATCATCCGGGGCTGTCGGATCTTGGCTTGTAAACACTGATCAAACTGTAGGAGCGAGCCTGCTCGCGATAGCGATCTATCAGTCAACATGAATGTTGAATGTGATGACGCCATCGCGAGCAGGCTCGCTCCTACATTGGTTTTGTGTGTGCAGGTGGTTAAGATGCTGCCCTTCCCCGCAGCCTCTTCCTGCACCCGCCGAATAAGCCGATCCCATGCCTTTCGAACTCAGCGTTGACCTCTCCACCCTGGCCATCCTGGCCCTTGTCGCTTTTGTTGCCGGTTTCATCGATGCCATCGCCGGTGGCGGCGGCCTGTTGACCACCCCCGCCTTGTTGACCGCCGGCCTGCCGCCGCACCTGGTACTGGGCACCAACAAGCTCAGCTCGACCTTCGGTTCGGCGATTGCCAGTTTCACCTTCTACCGCCGCAAGCTGTTCCACCCCGCGCAATGGATGCACGCCATCATCGGCACCCTGGTCGGCGCGCTGACCGGTGCCGTGGTCGCGCATTACCTGCCGGCGGAGTGGCTGAACAAAATGCTGCCGGTGATCGTCTTCGCCTGTGGCGTTTATCTTTTGTTTGGCGGCACGCCGAAAGCGCCAACGGACAGCGATGCACCGATCAAGAAAAAGTGGCAGTCGACCCAAGGCTTCAGCCTCGGCTTCTATGACGGCGTGGCCGGTCCCGGCACGGGCGCGTTCTGGACCGTGAGCAGCCTGTTGCTCTACCCCGTCGACCTGGTGAAGGCCAGCGGCGTGGCGCGCAGCATGAACTTCGTCAGCAACGCGGCAGCGCTGTCGATCTTCATCTTTTCCGGTCAGGTGGACTGGATCATCGGCCTGTGCATGGGCTCGTCGTTGATGGTCGGCGCGTTCTTCGGCGCCCGCACCGCCATCAGTGGCGGTGCGAAATTCATTCGTCCGGTGTTCATCACCGTGGTGTTGGGCCTAACGGTGCGCCTAGCCTGGCAGCACTGGTTCAGCGTGGCCTAAGCGCCGCGCCACATAGACGTCGATCAGGTAACGGGCAATCGAGCGTGACGCCGGCAACGGCGGCAGCTCGTGCACGTTGAACCACTGGGCGTCCTCGATTTCGTCTTCCTGACAGACAATCTCGCCACCGGCATATTCGGCATGAAAGCCGAGCATCATCGAGTGCGGGAACGGCCAGCACTGGCTGCCCATGTACTGGATGTTCTTGACCTCGATGCTCACCTCTTCGCGAACCTCGCGAATCAGGCAGTCCTCGGCCGATTCGCCCGGCTCGGCAAACCCGGCCAGGGTGCTGTAGACCCCCGGCACAAAACGCGGCGAACGCCCCAGCAGAATCTCGTCGCCGCGGGTCACCAGTACGATCATGCTCGGCGAAATCCGTGGATAGCTGCGCAGATCGCACGGCTGGCAATACATCGCCCGTTCGCGCGGCACCTGGATCATGGCCTGACCGCAGTTACCGCAAAAGCGATGTTCACGGGCCCAGGTGCCGATCTGCGCGGCGTAACCAAGCACCTTGTAGAGCGTGTGATCGCCCTCCAGCATGAACGCCCGCAGGCCTTTCCAGTTGCAGCCCGGCACCTCGCTGTGATTGCGCAGCTCCAGCAGATAGACCGGCTCGCCATCGAGATGACCGATGCCATGCTCGGCGAGAATCGGCAGGTCCTGGCGCTTGAGCCATTCGCGCGCAAACAGTGCGCCATTGTCATCGAACAGAAAGCCTTCGGGGCTGCGCGCGACAGCCCAGCCGCCGGGTTGATCGGTGTCCAGTACTGCAGTGGTCCAGCGAGGAATCATGGTTTATCAATCCAGAAATTCGGGTTTCTGTTTGCTCATATGGGCGGCCATGGCCACGCGCAGATCGGTGGATTGCAGCATGGCGGCGTTCCAGGTAGCGATGTATTCGAGGCCGTCATCGATGCGATGGTCGCGCATGTAGCTGATCATCTCTTTGGTGCCGGTGACGGCGATCGGCGACTTGCCGGCGATTTCGCGGGCAATGCCCATGACGCCGTCGAGCAGGCTGGCGTTGTCGCTGTAGACGCGATTGACCAGGCCCATGCTCCTTGCTTCGTCGGCGCCAAACGTGCGACCAGTGTAAGCCAGTTCACGCAGCATGCCGTCACCGATGATCCGCGGCAAGCGTTGCAACGTGCCGACGTCGGCGGCCATGCCGATGTCGATTTCCTTGATCGAAAACTGTGCGTCCTCGGCGGCATAACGCATGTCGCACGCGGCAATCAGGTCGATGGCGCCACCCAGGCAGTAACCCTGAATCGCCGCAAGCACCGGTTTGCGGCAGTTATCGACGGCATTGAACGACGCTTGCAGGGTGAGGATCTTGCGCCGCAACAGGCGCGCATTGCGTCCGACGTCCTTGCCCAGTTCATTGGCCACGCCCGCCAGCATCATCAGGTCGATACCCGAGGAGAAATGCTTGCCTGCGCCGCTGAGAACCACCACGCGCACTTCATCGGTGTCGTCGATCCACTGGAAGATCTCGACGATCTCGCTCCAGAACGCAGCGTTCATCGAGTTGATCTTCTCCGGGCGGTTGATCTGCACATGGGCGATTTTATCGACCAGTTCGACGTTGAACGCGCTGTACCGAGACATGCCAGTGATCCTTTTGCGGGCAAAAATGAGGCCCGAACTATAACAAGGCACCAAGGTGGGCAGTAAGGCAGTGGTTCGGCCAAATGCGGGACTGGCCAGACTGCACCTTAACAGTGCACCACCACCAAAACGTGGCGCACATTTATGTGACTGCCCCGTGACTTTTTGCGGCCAAAACGCAAAAAAACATGCACTTCGTCGGGGCATTTGCACCTCGATCAGGCACGTCCGTACCGCTACAAACCGATTGTCGAACAATTTTGCCATCCGGCCTTCACCGCTCTAAGTTCTGGCCTAGACTCATTTTCTCGAGACGAAACCGGCCGGTCACAAAGTGGAAAAATAGTCGAAACTTTTTCCAGTCCCGATCGGTCCTCTGAAAAGACGGTGCGTTGCGACTGGTGCAATCTTTGCAGTGGCTCATTCACCCATTCTGCTTCAGCGCATTGGGCAGCGCTTGCTCACTGATGCGTAGCGCGTTTGCGCCCGGCCACGGAAATTGGCCATGGAACACCGTTTGCCAGACCTAAGAATTAGATCAACAACACGGGAGATTCATATGACCAGTACGGCTATGGAAATACAGGGAGAGCGTGCTCATCAGGTCGGTGAGTCGAGCGCCGTAACTGCCGCAAACACCCAACCCGTCAGTGTTCCAGGCAGCAGGACGCTGACCCCGGTAGCCAACCGGAATCCGAACCGAAAAAAAGTCTTGTTCGTTACCTCGGAAATCGCCGACCTGGTGAAAACCGGTGGCCTGGGCGACGTTTCCGCAGCGCTGCCGCGGGCCATGGCCCATCTGCACGATGTGCGGGTGTTGATCCCGGGTTACCCGCAGGTGATGCACAGCGAGAACCCCATTCATATCATCGGTGAGCTTGGCGGTCATGCTGCATTGCCACCGTGCAAGATCGGGCGCATGGACATGCCCGACGGTTTGGTCATTTACGTACTGGTCTGCCCCGAACTCTACGAGCGCGAAGGTTCGCCCTACGGCGCCAACAACGGCCGCGACTGGCCGGACAACCATATCCGTTTCGCCCGCCTGGGCCTGGCGGCGGCCGATATTGCCGCCAACCTCGCGCAAATCCACTGGTGCCCGGACCTGGTGCACGCCCATGACTGGCCGGCCGGTCTGGCCCCTGCTTATATGCACTGGCGTGGACAGCGCACGCCCACCCTGTTCACCATCCACAACCTGGCGTACCAGGGCGTGATCAGCCTGGGTTCGTGCCCCGAATTGGGCATCCCCCATCACGCGCTGCAGCAAGAAGGCATGGAGTTCTACGGCAAGATGTCGTTCCTCAAGGCCGGCATGGCCTATTCGAGCCACATCACCACGGTCAGCGCGACCTACGCCCAGGAAATCACTACCCCGGATTTCGGCTGCGGTCTCGACGGTTTTCTCGCCGCCAAGACCCAGCAAGGCCTGCTCAGCGGGATTCCCAACGGCATCGATGAAAGCTGGGATGCGGCGACCGATCCGCACCTGTTCTGCCCGTTCAGCATCGGCGACTGGGAGGGCAAGGCCGTGAACGCCGCTCATGTCCGCGAGCTGTTTGGCCTGGAACATTCCGAAGGCCCACTGTTTGCAGTGGTCTCGCGGCTGGTTTATCAGAAAGGCCTGGACCTCACCGAGGCGGTCTCTGAATACATCGTCAAATCCGGTGGCCAGATCGCGATCATCGGCCGTGGCGAGCCGGAAGAAGAACAGTCGATGCGCGAACTGGCCCTGCGTTTCCCCGGGCAGATCGGCGTGCGCATCGGCTTCAACGAAACCGACGCCCGACGCATGTTCGCCGGCAGCGACTTCCTGCTGATGCCGTCGCGTTACGAGCCGTGCGGCCTGAGCCAGATGTACGCCCAGCGCTTCGGCTCGTTGCCGGTGGCACGCAATACCGGTGGCCTGGCCGACACCATCGAGAACGGCGTAACCGGTTTCCTGTTCGATGAATCCACGGTGCAGAGCTATCAGGAAGCCCTGAGTCGCGCATTCAAGGTATTCGCCTTTCCCGACCTGCTGCACGCCATGCGTTGCCGGGCCATGGCCGCGCCGTTCAACTGGTGCAAGGCGGTCGAACCCTACGCCGAACTCTATGAACGGCTTGTGGCAAAAGCGTTGGGGAAATCGAACAAACAGTAAGAGGCTTTCAAGATGCCGTTACGGACCCTTGAGACCTGGCCTCACGGCGCAATCATGCTGGACGCAGAGCACACGCGATTCGCGTTGTGGGCGCCAGATGCGTTCTACGTCAGTGTCGAACTGGAAAATGGACAGTCCTTGCCGTTGCTGCCCCAGGCCGACGGCTGGTTCGTGAGCAACACCCGATGCCCGGCAGGCACGCGCTACCGCTACAGCATCGACGGCGAGCTGGAGGTGCCCGACCCTGCCTCTCGCGCTCAGGCCGGCGGCATTGACCAGCCCAGCGTGGTGGTCGATCCGTTGGCCTATGCGTGGCAACACAGTACCTGGCTGGGACGACCGTGGCACGAAGCGGTGATTTATGAGTTGCACGTCGGTGCGCTCGGCGGCTTCTCTGCCGTCGAGCAGCATCTGGCACGCCTGGTCGAACTGGGTGTCACCGCGATCGAACTGATGCCCATCGCGCAGTTTCCCGGTGAGCGCAATTGGGGCTATGACGGCGTCCTGCCCTACGCGCCCCAGGCTTCATACGGCTCACCCGAGCAACTCAAGCACTTGATCGACACCGCCCACGGCCACGGTCTGGCGGTGATTCTCGACGTGGTCTACAACCACTTCGGCCCGGACGGCAATTACCTGCATCGTTATGCCAGTGGTTTCTTTCGCGAAGACCGACACACGCCCTGGGGCGCGGCAATCGACTTGCGCCGTCGCGAAGTACGGGACTTCTTCATCGAAAACGCCTTGATGTGGCTGCTGGAATACCGTTTCGACGGATTGCGCCTGGACGCGGTGCACGCCATCCAGGATCCGGATTTTCTTCAGGAACTGGCGCGACGGGTGCGCCAGCAGACGGGACCGGCGCGGCATGTGTGGCTGATGGTCGAGAACGAACACAACCAGGCCAGCCTGCTCGAACAGGGTTACGACGCGCAATGGAATGATGACGGCCACAACGCCCTGCACGTATTGCTGACCGGCGAAACCGACGCCTATTACGCCGACTACGCGCAAAACCCCACCGAACAACTGGCGCGCTGCCTGAGCCAGGGTTTCGTGTTCCAGGGCCATCTCAACCGCCATGGTGTGGCGCGCGGTGAACCCAGCGGGCATTTGCCGCCCAACGCCTTCATCCTGTTTTTGCAGAACCATGACCAGATCGGCAATCGGGCGTTCGGCGAGCGCCTGCATCAACTCGCCCACCCGCAAGCGCTGCGGGCCGCCACGGCGTTGCTGCTGCTGTCGCCGATGATTCCGCTGCTGTTCATGGGTGACGAGTTTGCCGTCGAGCAACCCTTCCTGTTTTTCACCAGCCATCATGGTGAGTTGGCGAAGTTAGTCCGCGATGGCCGGCGCAACGAGTTCGCGGCGTTCAGCGCGTTTGCGGACTCGCGTCAACGCGAACACATTCCGGACCCGAATGATCCGCAGACATTTGCAGCGTCCTGCCCTGTCCTGCCCTCGATCGGCCACAGCGAGATGCACGACCTGTACTGCCGACTGTTGCAGATCCGGCACCGGCTCATCGTCCCGCACTTGCCGGGCACCCAGGCACTGGGCACCGACGTGCTGGGCGAAGGCGCGGTCAGTGCAGCCTGGCGATTGGGCGATGGCAGCCAGCTGCGCATTGACCTGAACCTCAGCGACAGGCCCGTAGGCCACACCTCACAGACCGGTGCCGTGCGGTTATTCGAATACCCGCCAGAGAGTGCCGGCCTTCTGGACCAGGGCACCCTTGCCCCGTATTGCGCGCTCGTCAGCCTCACCGCTGCAGCCCCCTTTGCTACCTCGTTTGGAGAGCGTCCATGAGTGATGCGCAACTGGAAATCCTGGCCAGCCGTGCCGGTCTCGCGGTCGACTGGATCGACGCCAACGGCCGCCCGCAAAAAGTCGCGCCGTCAGTGTTGCGCAACGTGCTGAGCGGCCTTGGCCACCCGGCCGGCAGTGCCCAGGAAATCGACGCCAGCCTGCTGGAATTGCAAGCGGCGCAACAGACCCACCACTTGCCGCCATTGATCACCGCCGATGTGGGGGTGGGCCTGGACCTGGCGCGTTATTTCGAGCCCCAAACCCCTTGCGAAATCCACCTCGAAGACGGTTCGCGGCTCAACCTGAGACTGGACGCCAACGCGGTGCTGCCCGGGCTGGTACCGGTCGGCTATCAACAGGTCGGCATCGACGGACAAACCTTTACCCTGGCGGTGGCCCCGGCCCGTTGTTACAGCGTGGCCGACGCCGTGGATAACCCCATTCCTCGTGCCTGGGGCCTGAGCGTGCAGTTGTACGGATTGCGCCGCTCCGGCGATGGCGGGTTTGGTGACACCCAGGCTCTGGAGGACCTCGCCCGGGTGGCCGGTGAGCGTGGCGCCGAGGCGCTGGCGATCAGCCCGTTGCATGCGATGTTTTCAAGCGACACCCAACGCTATAGCCCGTATTCGCCGTCCAGCCGTTTGTTTCTCAACAGCCTTTACTGCGCCCCCGGCACCATTCTCGGCGAACGCGCCCTGCGTACCGCCATCGATGCAACCGGCCTGGCCATTGAATTCAAAGCGCTGCAAGAACGTCCGCTGATTGACTGGCCGGCCGCCGCCGAAGCCAAGCATCGGTTGTTGCAGGCCCTATATGAAGGCTTCGTCCAGGGTGAACACCCGTTGCACGAAGACTTCAGCAGTTTTCGTCACGCGGCGGGCGAAGCGCTGGAAAACCACTGTCGCTTCGAAGCCATCCAGGAGGCGCGCGCCGCCCGCGGTGAACACCTCGACTGGCGGCAGTGGCCCGAACCCTGGCGCAATCCGCGCAGCGCCGAACTGGCGGCATTCGCCGAAGAAAATGCCGGACGCATCGGCTTCTTCGCCTTCTGCCAGTGGCTGATCACGCGCTGCCTGGAGCGCGCGCAAACCGCCGCCCGCGCCAGCGGCATGAGCATCGGCCTGATTGCCGATCTGGCCGTCGGTGCCGATGGCGGAGGCAGCCAGGCCTGGAGCCGTCAGGACGAACTGCTCGCCTCTCTCACCGTCGGTGCGCCACCGGACATTCTCAACCGCAGTGGCCAGGGCTGGGGGATTTCCGCGTTCTCCCCCGAAGGCCTGGTACGCAATGGTTTCCGGGCCTTCATCGAAATGCTGCGGGCCAACTTCGCCCACTCCGGTGGCTTGCGCATCGACCATGTCATGGGCTTGCAGCGTCTGTGGGTAATCCCTAACGGTTCGCCGCCGGCCGACGGCGCCTACCTGTATTACCCGGTGGACGATCTGCTGCGTCTGCTGACCCTGGAATCCCATCGTCACCAGGCCATCGTCCTTGGCGAAGACCTCGGCACCGTGCCGGACGGCCTGCGGGAAAAACTCATCGCCCGTTCGATACTCGGCATGCGGGTGTTGCTGTTCGAGCAGGACAACACGCACTTCAAGCCCATCCTCGACTGGCCGGACAATGCCCTGGCGACCACCAGCACCCATGACCTGCCCACCCTCAACGGCTGGTGGCATGGCCGCGATATCGACTGGAACGCCCGGCTCGGCATGGTCGATGCCAGCGCTGAAATCGAATGGCGCCAGCACCGCGAGCGCGAGCGTGAGGGCCTGCGCCGGGCGTTGAGCCAGGACCCGCAGAACTTCCGCGAAGAGTCCCACGAAACCGACCAGGTGCTCGATGCCAGCGTGCGCTTCCTCGGCCATACCCGCTCGCCGCTGGTGTTGCTGCCACTGGAAGATGCCCTTGGCGTGGAACAACAGGCCAATCTGCCGGGCACTATCGATACTCACCCGAACTGGTCGCGACGCTTGCCCGGATACAGTGAGGCCCTGCTCGATGGAGCGGATGCCGCGCGGCGTCTGGAACTGCTCGCCTGTGCGCGACTGCAGGCGGCCGAGCGTGATCGATGACTCAAGTGCCGACCCGACCACTGCGCGCCACGTTGCGCCTGCAATTTCATAAAGGCTTCACGCTGGAAGACGCGGTGCCACTGGTGCCGTACTTCGCCCGTCTCGGCATCAGCCATGTCTACGCCTCCCCGCTGTTGCGCGCGCGCGCCGGGTCGACGCACGGCTACGACGTGGTGGACCCGACAAGGGTCAATCCTGAGCTGGGCGGCGAAGCGGCGCTGCGCAGCCTGGTCGGTGCCCTGCACGGGCACAACATGGGGTTGATCCTCGATATCGTCTCCAACCACATGGCGGTCGGCGGCAGTGATAATCCCTGGTGGCTGGATTTGCTGGAGTGGGGGCGCCTGAGCCCCTACGGCGAATTTTTCGACATCCAGTGGCACTCGCCCGACCCGTTGATGGAGGGCCAGTTACTCCTGCCGTTTCTGGGCAGCGACTATGGCGTCGCGTTGCAGGACGGCACCCTGCCCCTGCGCTTCGATGCCTGGCACGGAAGCTTTCATGTCGAGTACTACGAACACCGTTTTCCCATTTGCCCCTGGGATTACGGCGAGCTGCTCAAGGTCGATGCGCCGCTCGATACGCAACAGGCCGAACAACTCAAATCCCTGGCCGATCGCTTCAGCACCCTGAGCTACCAGACCGATGCCCACAGCCTGGCGCTACCGCTGAAAGCAGAACTGCGCGACCTGACCGGCGATCCGGCCATTGCCCAAGCCATTGACCAGCACCTGAAAAACTACGACTCAGTGACCCGCGAGGGCTTGCAGCGCCTGCACAACCTGCTGGAGCGGCAGAGCTATCGCCTGGCCAGTTGGCGCACCGCCGCCGACGACATCAACTGGCGGCGCTTCTTTGATATCAATGAACTCGGTGGACTGCGCGTCGAGCGTCCCGCCGTGTTCGAAGCCACCCATGCGAAGATCTTCCAACTGGTGGCTGAAGGGCTGATCGACGGGTTGCGCATCGACCATATCGACGGCCTTGCCGACCCGCGGGGCTACTGCCGAAAACTGCGCCGTCGGGTCGACAGCCTGTCCGCGGGGCGCCACCTGCCCATCTATGTCGAAAAGATCCTCGGCGCAGGTGAAAGCCTGCCTCGTGACTGGTCGGTGGATGGCACCACTGGTTACGAATTCATGAACCAGTTGTCACTGCTGCAAACCGACCCCAGGGGTGCGCAGGCGCTGGCCGAGCGCTGGAAGCGTCACAGCGAGCGGACCGCCGACTTCTCCCAGGAAGCACAACTGGCCCGTCAGCAAATCCTCAATGGCTCCCTCGCCGGGGATTTCGAAAGCGTTGCCCAGGCCTTGCTGCAAGTGGCCCGGGACAATCTCATGACCCGCGACCTGACCCTTGGCGCCATTCGCCGGGCCTTGCAGGCGTTGATCGTGCATTTCCCGGTGTACCGCACCTACATCGGCCCCCTTGGCCGGTCAGCCCAGGACGAGGTGTTTTTCCAGCAGGCCATGGCCGGTGCCCGGCAAACCCTGGGCGAAGCAGACTGGCCGGTGCTCGACTGCCTGGCCGGCTGGCTCGGCGGTGAACCCTGGCGGCAGCGCCCGGCCGGTCGCCAGCGCAAACGCCTCAAGCACGCCTGCGTACGCTTCCAGCAACTGACTTCGCCGGCCGCGGCGAAAGCGGTCGAAGACACCGCGCTCTATCGGTCGGCGGTCCTGCTCTCGCGCAACGATGTGGGGTTCAACACCCAGCAGTTCAGTGCGCCGGTTGCCGACTTTCATCAAGCCTGCATCGAGCGTCTCGACGCCTTCCCGGACAATCTGCTGGCCAGCGCTACCCACGACCACAAGCGCGGGGAAGATTCACGGGCGCGGCTGGCGGTATTGAGCGAGCGCAGCGACTGGTACGCCGACCAGATCGGTCTGTGGCGCACCCTCGCCCGGCCACTGCGCAGTGACGATCAAGTGCCTTCGGCGGGCGATGAATTGATTCTGTACCAGACAATTCTCGGCAGTTGGCCTCTGCAATTGCGTTTCGATAATCCGCTCGCGCTCGAAGACTACGCAAAACGCCTGAGGCAATGGCAACGCAAGGCCCTGCGCGAAGCCAAACTGCAAAGCAGCTGGAGCGCGCCCAATGACACTTGTGAGCAAGCGAGCGAGGACTTCATCCAGCGCCTGTTGCTCAGCCCCGAAGGTGAGCTGTTGCGTACGGCCCTCGCCAAGGCTGCCCGTTCGATTGCCGTGCCCGGTGCACTCAACGGTTTGGCGCAAACCTTGCTGCGCATGACCGTACCCGGCGTGCCGGATCTGTATCAGGGTAACGATTTCTGGGACTTCAGCCTGGTCGATCCGGACAACCGCCGCCCGGTGGATTACACCAGCCGCCAGCAGGCGCTGCAGCAAGCGGTGGACCTGCCGGACTTGTTGCTGAACTGGCGTGACGGGCGCATCAAGCAGGCCTTGATTGCGCGCACCCTGGGTTTGCGTGCCGAGCATGCCGAGCTGTTTCGGCGTGGCACTTACCAGGCCCTGGAAGTGGTGGGCAGCGAGGCCCATCGAGTGCTGGGTTTTGTCCGTGAACGGGAGGGAACACGCGCCATCGTGATTGTGCCGATACGTTGTGCCGAGCTGCTGGAAAACGGTGCCGAACCACAGGTCAACGCGCCGCTGTGGGGCGATACCCGGGTCAAATTGCCGTTCACCGTCCCTGACGAAAATCTGCAGGGACTTTTTTCCGGCGTCGCAGTCACACAACACAGGGAGCTGCTGGTCAGCGCCGCGCTGGGGGATTTCCCGGTCAATCTCTTTATTCAAACTACCCACACTTGAGTTCAGTTCAGGAGCATTGCGATGAGTACCGACGATAAACGCATCCGCGAATTCGCCTATCAGATCTGGGAATCCGAAGGAAAACCCGAGGGCCAGGAAGCCCGCCACTGGGAGATGGCGCGCAAACTGGCAGAAGCCGAAGCCCTGGCACCGAAAAAGTCACCGAAGGCCCCCGCCAGCAAGACAGCGCCGAAGAAAACCGCAGACGCAAAACTCAGCCCGGACAAGACCCTCAATGGCAAGACCGCTGCGCCGAAAGCCAAGGCCAAACCTGCGGCAGCTTCGAAAGTCATTCCGCCCGGAGAAAAGGCAGTCGAGAAAAAGCCCCGGGCTGCGCGAAAACCGCCGGCGGTTTGAGGCGCACGCCGTTTGACCTGATTGAAGGGGTGCCGAGTCCGCTTGCCACGTTGGGTAATGCTCGCCCTGAAAAACTGTGGGAGCGAGCTTGCTCGCGATATCGGTCCACCATTCAACACCCATGTGGACTGACACACCGCTATCGCGAGCAAGCTCGCTCCCACAGGTTGCAGTACTGACAAGTATTTGTGGGAGTACCTATGACCAGTCCGAAGAAAGCCTCAGCGCCAGCCCCGCGTGCCGAAGCCACGCGAATCCGCGAAGGCCTGCCCTTTCCGCTGGGTGCCACCTGGGATGGCCTGGGCGTCAACTTCGCGCTGTTTTCCGCCCACGCCACCAAAGTTGAACTGTGCCTGTTCGACGACACCGGCGAGGTGGAACTCGAACGCATCGAACTGCCCGAATACACCGACGAGATCTATCACGGCTACCTGCCCGACGCCCATCCGGGGTTGATCTACGGCTATCGCGTGTACGGTCCGTACGACCCGGCCAACGGCCATCGCTTCAACCCCAACAAACTGCTGATCGACCCCTACGCCAAACAACTGGTCGGCAAGCTGAAATGGTCCGAAGCGCTGTTCGGCTACACCATCGGCCACCCCGAGGCCGACCTCAGCTTCGATGAACGGGACAGCGCGCCCTTCGTGCCCAAATGCAAGGTCATCGACCCGGCGCACACCTGGGGCCACGATCATCGCGTCAGCGTGCCGTGGGACAAGACAATCATCTATGAAACCCATGTGCGCGGCTTCAGCATGCGTCACCCTGCCGTTCCCGAAAACCTGCGCGGCACCTTTGCCGGGTTGATGGTCGATGATGTGATGGAGCACATCCGCAAGCTCGGCGTGTCGACCGTGGAGTTGCTGCCGATCCACGCTTTCGTCAATGACCAGCACCTGCTGCACAAGGGCATGACCAATTACTGGGGCTACAACAGCATCGCGTTCTTCGCCCCCGACCCGCGTTACCTGGCCAGTGGCAAGATCGCCGAATTCAAGGAAATGGTCGCGCACCTGCACGAAGCCAATCTGGAGGTGATCCTCGACGTGGTCTACAACCACACCGCCGAGGGCAACGAGCAAGGCCCGACCCTGTCCATGCGCGGTATCGACAATGCGTCCTACTACCGCCTCAAGCCCGATGACAAGCGCTTCTATATCAACGATTCCGGCACCGGCAACACCCTGGACCTGAGCCATCCGTGCGTGCTGCAAATGGTCACCGACTCCCTGCGCTACTGGGCCTCGGAAATGCATGTGGACGGCTTCCGCTTCGACTTGGCGACCATCCTCGGGCGATACCACGATGGCTTCGACGAGCGCCACAGTTTCCTCGTGGCCTGCCGCCAGGACCCGGTGTTGCGTCAGGTCAAACTGATCGCCGAACCCTGGGACTGTGGCCCCGGCGGTTATCAGGTGGGCAACTTCCCCCCGGGCTGGGTCGAGTGGAACGATAAGTTCCGCGACACCGTGCGCGCCTTCTGGAAAGGCGACGACGGCCAACTGGCGGACTTTGCCAGCCGCCTGACCGCGTCAGGCGAGATGTTCAATCAGCGTGGTCGCCGCCCCTATTCATCGGTGAACTTCGTCACCGCCCATGACGGCTTCACCCTCAACGACCTGGTGTCGTACAACGACAAGCACAACGAAGCCAACGACGAAAACAATCAGGACGGCAGCAACAACAACCTGTCCTGGAACCACGGCGTCGAAGGCCCCACCGACGATCCCGACATCAACGCATTGCGCCATCGGCAGATGCGCAATTTCTTCGCCACCCTGCTGCTGGCCCAGGGCACGCCGATGCTGGTGGCTGGCGACGAGTTCGCCCGCACCCAGGACGGCAACAACAATGCGTACTGCCAGGACAGCGAGATAGGCTGGGTCAACTGGGACCTCAGCGAAGACGGCAAGGCCCTGCTCAAGTTCGTCAAACGCCTGATCAAGTTGCGCCTGACCTATCCGATCCTGCGGCGCGGGCGTTTCCTGGTGGGTAATTACAACGAGGACATCGGCGTCAAGGACGTGACCTGGCTGGCGCCGGACGGCACGGAAATGACCACCAGACATTGGCACGATGCGCACAATCGTTGCCTGGGCATGCTGCTTGATGGTCGCGCCCAGGAAACCGGCATTCGCCGCAAAGGCGCCGACGCAACGTTGATGCTGGTGGTCAACGCGCATCACGACATCGTCAATTTCCGGCTACCGGAAGTGCCTGACGGTGGTTTCTGGACGTGCATGATCGACACCAACCAGCCGTCGATCCACGGCCAGGAGCGCTTCGAGTTTGGCCACGAGTACTCGGTCACCGGCCGTTCGTTGCTGCTGTTCGAGTTGCAGCATGAGGAAGAAGAGTAACGACGAGGTTGAAAAATCACGGCGCCACTGCCGTAGAGCGGAAAAATCATATTGGTTAAGTTCGCGATGCGACGAATAGCGTTACATGAGCAATACTCGATTCGCGGCCATCAAGGGTCGGGCTTGTCGCACCACGCTATCCACCAGCCCTCACGGGTCGGCCGGGCTTGACTCGCGCACGACTGAAGGCGAAACACAACAAGGACGTAATCCCCATGAAATCCGTTTCCGTCAGCGAAGCCAGCCTGGCATCACAAGTCTGGAACAGTGCCCCGCAACTGGACAGCATCCCGGTCATCAGCACCCAATCCCTGGTGCCCACCGGCGCACGCGCGGTGCTCATTGCCCCGCACCCCGGCGATGAGGTCGTGACCTGCGGCGGCCTGCTGCAATTGCTCAGCAACCTGGGCCACCCGCTGCAATTGATCTCGATCACCGACGGCAGCGCCAGCCATCCAGGCTCTCGGCAGTGGTCGGAAAAACGGCTCAGCGTATTTCGTCCCCAGGAAAGCGTGGAAGCCATCCGCCGACTCGGTTTGCCGATGCACAGCCTGAAATGGATTCGTGGCGGGTTTACCGACAATGCCCTGGTGGAACACGAAGAACAGATCGCCCGATTCATCGCGCGCTACCTGCGCCCCGGTGATGTGGTGTTCAGCACCTGGTGCGAGGACGGCAACGTCGACCACGACACCGTCGGCCGGGCCAGCGCCAGGGCGGCGGCCAACGCAGGGGCATCCTACAACGACGTACCGCTCTGGGCCTGGCACTGGCCGGCACGGGACCGGGAGCTGATTCCCTGGCATCGTGCACGCAAGGTGCGCCTCGATACCTGGACCG
The DNA here is from genome assembly GCF_056400405.1 of Pseudomonas sp. P5_B3. Lineage (NCBI taxonomy): Bacteria > Pseudomonadati > Pseudomonadota > Gammaproteobacteria > Pseudomonadales > Pseudomonadaceae > Pseudomonas > Pseudomonas sp. P5_B3. Next base: position 18,033 of record NZ_JBFULI010000023.1, read on the forward strand.
TCGCCCGCAAGAGCCACGCCATCCACGCCTACGCCAGCCAACTCGACGGCGAACCGGCCATCGGTCTCGCGCCATTGCTGCCACGGGCGCTGCTCGAGCGTATCCGTTTGCCTTATGAAATCGTGTTGGTTTGAAAGCGCACCCCGTCAGACTGAACTGCCTGCCGACGCATCAGTCGCATACATAAGCAGCCCTGAATCAGAGGAGTGGATGTGGCCAGTCATTCAAAACGGCAGCTAGCCCAATCAACGCCGTTGAACACACCCCCGGCGATTCATCGACTTCGCGTGCTGACGGTCAACACCCATAAGGGGTTTACCGCACTCAACCGGCGCTTCATCCTCCCGGAGTTGCGTGAAGCGGTGCGCAGTACGTCRGCAGACCTGGTGTTTCTGCAAGAAGTCGTCGGCGAACACGACCGGTATTCCTCCCGCTACAACGATTGGCCACAAACCTCGCAGTACGAATTTCTCGCCGACAGCATGTGGGGCGACTTCGCCTATGGACGCAATGCCGTCTATCCCGACGGTCATCATGGCAATGCCTTGCTGTCGAAATACCCGATCCGCGAGTACCGAAACCTGGATGTTTCCATTACCGGCCCGGAACGTCGCGGCTTGCTGCACTGCGTACTGGACGTGCCGGGACATAACGAAGTACATGCCATTTGCGTGCACCTCAGCCTGCTGGAAAGTCATCGCCAGCTGCAGTTGCAGTTGCTCTGCCAACTCCTCGAGTCCCTGCCGGATGATGCGCCGGTGATCATTGCCGGCGACTTCAACGACTGGCAGCTGCAGGGCAATGCCGCCCTGGCCCGTCGCGATTATCTGCACGAAGCCTTCGAACGCCACCATGGCCGCCCGGCCAAAACCTACCCCGCGCGGTTTCCCTTGTTGCGCCTGGACCGCGTCTACCTGCGCAACGCCAGCAGCCATGAGCCGCAAATACTCGGGCACAAGCCGTGGACGCACCTGTCCGACCATTTGCCGTTGGCGGTGGAAGTGCATCTCTGAATCACCGCCATTCATTGCCAGGCGCCAAATGTCGGCGTCGACTGCACCGGCCCCTTCGCGGGCAGGCCCGCTCCCACACGGGTTTTGAGTACGACATCAATCCAGTGTGGGAGCGAGCCTGCTCGCGAATAGCAGCACCGCCGACTTCGGATCAGCCCTGCGGCCTTAACATCAACACCGCCAACGGCGGCAAATTCAGCACCAGTGACAACGCCTGCCCATGGCTCGGCGTTTCCTCGGCCACCGCCCCGCCACTGTTGCCGTAGTTGGAACCGGCATAGATCGACGAATCGCTGTTGAGCACTTCACTCCACTGCCCGGCAAACGGCACCCCGACGCGATAAGCCTCGCGCGGCACCGGCGTAAAGTTGGCCACCACCAGCACAGGCCGGCCGTCCTTGCTCCAGCGCAGCCACGCATAAACGCTGTTGATCGCGTCATCGCCGATCAGCCATTGGAAACCCTGCGGCACATCGTCCTGCTCGTGCAGCGCCGGCTCTTCGCGGTACAAACGATTGAGGTCAGACACCAGTTTCTGCACGCCCTTGTGCTCGGGGTATTGCAACAGGTACCAGTCCAGCTGCTGGTCGTGGTTCCACTCGCGCCACTGGCCGAACTCACAGCCCATGAACAGCAATTTCTTGCCCGGATGCGCCCACATGAAACTCAGGTAGGCCCGCAGGTTGGCGAATTTCTGCCAGCGGTCGCCGGGCATCTTGTCGATCAGCGAGTGTTTGCCGTGCACCACTTCATCATGGGAAATCGGCAGGATGAAGCGCTCGGACCAGGCATACACCAGGCCGAAACTCAACTCGTTATGGTGATGGGCGCGGTACACCGGATCTTGCTGGATGTAGTGCAGCGAATCGTGCATCCAGCCCATGTTCCATTTGTAGGCAAAGCCCAGGCCGCCCTGTTGCGTGCCCTGGCTGACACCCGGCCAGGCGGTGGATTCTTCGGCGATGACCAATGCACCAGGCGCTTCCAGGGCCACTACGTCATTGAGGTGGCGCAGGAAGTCGATGGCTTCGAGGTTCTCTCGCCCGCCATGGCGGTTCGGCACCCATTCGCCAGCCTTGCGCGAGTAGTCGCGGTACAGCATCGAGGCCACCGCATCGACCCGCAGGCCGTCAACGTGGAAATGCTTGAGCCAGTGCAGCGCCGACGCCAGCATGTAGCCGTGCACTTCGGTGCGCCCCAGGTTGTAGATCAGCGTGTCCCAGTCCTGGTGGAAACCTTCCTGGGGGTTGCCGTACTCGTACAACGCCGTGCCGTCGAACTGGGCCAGGCCATGGGTATCGGTGGGGAAATGCGCCGGCACCCAATCGAGGATCACCCCGAGCCCGGCCACATGGCAGGCGTTGACGAAGGCGGCGAACTCGTCCGGCGTGCCATACCGCGCACTCGGCGCGAATTGCGACAACAACTGATAGCCCCACGAACCGCCGAACGGGTGCTCCATGATCGGCATCAGTTCGATGTGGGTAAAACCCAGGTCTTTTACATAGGGAATCAGTCGCTCGGTCAATTCGGGCCAGGTGTACTGGCGGGCCACTTCGCCCAGGTCATCCAGCTCACATTGCCATGAGCCGGCGTGCAATTCGTAGATCGACAAGGGCGCAGTCACCCGGTGGCGGTCGCTCCGGGCCAGCATCCAGTCCTGATCCTGCCAGTCGACGTTCAAGGGTGAAGCGACTTTCGAGGCGGTGTCCGGTGGCAGGCTGGTGGCCAGTGCCACGGGATCAGCCTTCAAGGGCAGAATGCCGTGGGCGCCGAGAATCTCGTATTTGTAGGTGTCCCCGGCTCGCAGACGCGGGATGAACAACTCCCAGACGCCAGTGGGATGACGCAGGCGCATCGGATGCCGGCGTCCGTCCCAGACGTTGAAATCACCGACCACCGACACCCGCCGGGCATTCGGCGCCCACACTGCGAAACGCACGCCGTCGACGCCGTCCACAGTCTTGAGTTGCGCGCCCAGGCACGCACTGAGGTCGCGGTGATTGCCTTCGGCAAACAGGTACAAATCCATTTCGCCCAACAACGGGCCGAAGCTGTAAGGATCTTCCGCGGTTTGCTCGCCGCCGGCCCAACGGGTGCGCAGCAGATACGCCAGCGCACGCTGGAAATGCCCGACAAACAACCCCGGTGTCTCTGTGGCTTGAAGATTCCCAAGCGCTTCGCCCGAGTCCCGGGCCAGCACTTCTACACTCAGGGCGCCCGGCAGATAAGCGCGAATGAACTGCCCGCCGACGCCATCGGCGTGAGGGCCGAGAATCGCAAAAGGGTCGATATGCTCGGCGCGCACCAATGCGTCGATATCCCGCGCGCTGGGCAGCAGCGCTTCTTTGTGATGACCCTGTTCCTTGTTCGAGACACTCATGACTACTCTCCACCAAGATCGGAAAAGGGTTTAAGCCCACTCAATAATCCATATAAACCGTGCAACGGGACGGGCAACCAGGTGGGGCGATTTTCCGCCTCATAGGCCACTTCGTACGCCGCCTTCTCCAGACCGAACAACGCCAGCGCGGCATCCTCGCCTTCGGGATCTTGCCATGCATGGGCAAGAGTAGCTGCCGCTAGCCGATAAGCGTCGACAAATGCTTGCCGCGCCTCGCTCAAGTAGCGATCGGTGACCCGCAAGCGCGCGGCAGCGGCTGACGAGGTGTTATCGAGGCTCTGCACATTGATCGCCATCGCCGCCGCATAGTCGAAGGAACGCAGCACACCGCTGACATCCTTGTACGGGCTGTGTTTGCACCGTCGATCATGCAATGGTCGCGCCGGTTCGCCTTCGAAGTCGATCAGGTAGGCATCGCCCTTGATCACCAGCACCTGCCCCAGATGCAGGTCGCCGTGCACGCGAATACGCAAGCCGCCCGCGGTCTTTTTGCCCAACTCTTGCACATGACTGAGAATGACTTTTTTGTTGTCCTGTAAACGGCTGACCAGGGTCTGGTCCGCCGTGTTCAGTTGATTTTTATGCTGCTCGAGCAAGCTCAATGCATGCTCGATTTGTGCCGCAACATCCTTGGCCGTAGCCTGAGCTTCTTTCTGCGTGGTGACCTGCGGCAGGAAGTCCGGGTTGACACTCGGCGCTGCCAGTACCTGATGCATTTCCCCCAGGCGCCGACCGAGCATACCGGCGAAATCTTTCAGTTCGCCGAGGGCGTTGTAGTGTTGTTCCTGCTCGGACACGGCGTCGGCCAGCTCATCGCGCAGCGCCCGCTCAAGGTTGTTCTGCGTCCACTCCCAGGCGTCGCCCTGATTGCTCAGATAGCCTTGGGCGATCATCAGCAGGTTGTCTTCACCTGCCGCATCCCGGCGCACCACGGCCCCCAGCAATGGCGAAATATTGCCGAACCCGGCGTTGGTCAGATACGCGCTCATTTCCAGTTCCGGATGCACGCCTGAGGCGACCTTGCGGATCAGTTTAAGCACCAGGCTGTTGCCGATCACCACCGAGCTGTTGGACTGCTCGGCCGACAGGTAGCGCACCGGGGACTCGGCATTGAGGCCGAGTTTTTCAAGTTCCGCGGTGGACTCGAAGCGAATGTCGCCATCACTGGATGCCAACACGGTGCCGGCCTGAATGCCCTGTAATACGGCATGCACAAAGGTGTCCAGGCTGAAGGCATCGGTGATCAGGCCGACCTGACGTCCACGCCGTACCCGCGACAACGCCAACTGCTGCGGCAACGGAGTACCGACCTGATCCTCGGAAATAAAGCCGAACGGCAACTGGTAGCGACTGACCTGGCCAGCACTGGTGACATTGATCTCACTGAACAGCACCGGATGCTGCGGATCGCCGAAACGCACGCCATAGGCCAGATCGACCCGTTCAATGGCGGCGTCCTTGCCGGCGAACCAGCGGCGATTCTGCAACCAGTTCGGCAGGATGCTTTGCTCCAGCATGGTGCGTGACGGCGCTTCGAGCAGCTCTTCCATGCGTTTTTTCAGCACCAGCGTGGTGAAGTCCGGCAGGCTTTGTGCGGGCTCCACGTGCCAGCTCGGCATCTGGTTTTCCGCGGCGAGGCCGAACCAGTAAAAGCCGTAGGGCGCCAGCGTCAGGAGGAAATTCAGCTGGCCGATCGGCGGGAACGCGTTACCCCCGAGCATTTCCACCGGCACCATGCCGACGTAGGCCGACAAATCCAGCTCGGCGGCCTGGGCACTGCGCGACACATTGGCCACGCACAGAATGACTTCGTGCTTGCCATCCACCCCGGTGTATTCACGGGTGTAGGCCAGAATCCGTCGGTTGCTGGGTGAAAGCATCCTCAACGTACCGCGCCCGAAGGCCTTGGATTGCTTGCGCACGGCAAGCATGCGCCGGGTCCAGTTCAACAGCGAATGCGGGTCGCCAGCCTGGGTTTCGACGTTGACCGACAGGTAGCCATATTGCGGGTCCATGATCGGTGGCAGCACCAGGCTGGCCGGGTCGGCGCGGGAGAAACCGCCGTTGCGGTCGATGGACCATTGCATCGGCGTGCGTACGCCGTCGCGGTCACCGAGGTAGATGTTGTCGCCCATGCCGATTTCATCGCCGTAGTACAGGGTTGGCGTGCCGGGCATCGACAGTAGCAGGCTATTGAGCAGCTCGACCCGACGGCGGTCGCGCTCCACCAAAGGCGCCAGACGGCGGCGAATCCCCAGATTGATCCGCGCCCTGCGGTCGGCAGCGTAGTAATTCCACAGGTAGTCGCGCTCCTTGTCGGTGACCATCTCCAGGGTCAGCTCATCGTGGTTGCGCAGGAAAATCGCCCACTGGCAATTGGCCGGAATATCCGGGGTCTGGCGCAGAATGTCGGTAATCGGGAAGCGATCTTCCTGAGCCAGCGCCATGTACATGCGCGGCATCAACGGAAAGTGAAAGGCCATGTGGCATTCGTCGCCATTCAAGCCTTTTTTATCGGTGTCACCGAAGTACAACTGGGTGTCCTCCGGCCATTGATTGGCCTCGGCCAGCAGCATGCGATCGGGGTAGTTGGCGTCGATTTCGGCGCGGATCTTTTTCAGGACGTCGTGGGTTTCCGGCAGGTTCTCGTTGTTGGTACCGTCGCGTTCGATCAGATAAGGAATGGCGTCCAGGCGCAAGCCGTCGATGCCCATGTCGAGCCAGTAACGCATCACCGACAGCACCGCCTTCATGACTTGCGGGTTATCGAAATTCAGGTCCGGCTGGTGGGAGTAGAAGCGGTGCCAGAAGTATTGGCCGGCGACCGGGTCCCAGGTCCAGTTGGACTTTTCGGTGTCGAGGAAAATGATGCGGGTGCCGTCGTATTTCTGATCGTCATCGGACCACACGTAGAAGTCCCGGGCGGCCGAACCCTTTTTGGCCTTGCGTGCGCGCTGGAACCACGGGTGCTGGTCGGAAGTGTGGTTGATGACCAGTTCGGTGATCACCCGCAGGCCGCGTTTGTGTGCCTCGGCAATGAAACGCCTGGCATCGGCCATGGTGCCGTAGTCACTGTGCACGCCGCGATACTCGGCGATGTCGTAACCGTCATCGCGCCGTGGCGAGGGATAGAACGGCAACAACCAGATGGTGTTGACCCCAAGGTCGGCGATGTAGTCGAGCTTGGCGATGAGGCCGGGAAAATCGCCAATTCCGTCGTTGTTGGAGTCGAAATACGATTTGACATGAACTTGATAGATCACCGCGTCCTTGTACCAGAGCGGGTCCTTGATGAACGTGGCTGCCTTGGGTTTCTTCGCCATGTGAAACTCCTGGTGAATTCGAAAGTTCCGCCGGGCTGATCACTCGAGTCAAACGCAATGAGATTTCTGTGGGAGCGAGCTTGCTCGCGATGACAATTGAACATTCAACAAAGAGGTTGCCCACAAAATTGCTATCGCGAGCAAGCTCGCTCCCACAGGTTTTGCGTTTAAGCAGTTATCCTCCAAATCCCGAACGGCTGGTACGCCGGATCGATCCGCATGAATTGCTGCTTGCCGTGCCAGGTCCAGCGATGACCATTCATCAGGTCTTCGCCCTGGGTGCTGGCGTCATCGGGCAGGCCCATTTCCCACAACGGCAACTCAAAGCTCGCTTCCTGTACGTTGTGCGGATCGAGGCTGACCGCCACCAGAATGAAATTGCCGCCGTCAAAGCTGCGTTTGCCGAAGTACAGGATGTTGTCGTTCCAGGCGTTGTAGACCTTCAGTCCCAGATGTGTGTGCAACGCCGGGTTCTGCCTGCGAATGCGGTTGAGCTGGGCGATCTCGGCAATGATGTTGCCCGGCGCGTTGAAGTCTCTGGGGCGGATCTCGTACTTCTCGGAGTCAAGGTACTCCTCCTTGCCCGGCACCGGCGCCGACTCGCACAACTCGAAACCCGAATACATGCCCCACAAGCCTGAACCCATGGTCGCCAACACGGCGCGGATGAGGAACCCGGGGCGCCCTGAATCATGGAGGAACGCCGGGTTGATGTCCGGTGTATTGACGAAAAAGTTCGGCCGGTAGCATTCGCGCCATGGCGATTCGTTGAGTTCAGTGAAGTAGGTCGCCAGTTCGGCCTTGGTGTTGCGCCAGGTAAAATAGGTGTAGCTCTGGGAATAACCGACCTTGCCCAGGCGCGCCATCATTGCCGGGGTGGTAAAGGCTTCAGCGAGGAAGATCACCTCGGGGTACAACGCCCGTACATCGGCGATCAGCCACTGCCAGAACGGCAAAGGCTTGGTGTGCGGGTTATCGACGCGGAAGATCTTCACACCCTCCTCGACCCAGCCCACCACGATGTCGCGCAGTTCCACCCACAGGCCCGGAATCGCCTCGGGGGCATAGAAGTCGACGTTGACGATGTCCTGGTATTTCTTCGGTGGGTTCTCGGCATATTTGATCGTGCCGTCCGGCCGCCAGTTGAACCAGCCGGGGTGTTGCTTGAGCCAAGGGTGGTCCTGGGAACACTGGATGGCGAAGTCGAGGGCGATTTCCAGGCCATGGGCCGCGGCGGCCGCCACCAGTCGGCGAAAGTCTTCGCGCGTGCCCAACTGCTTGTGAATCGCCTCGTGCCCGCCCTCTTCGCTGCCGATTGCATAAGGACTGCCCGGATCATCGGGGCCCGCCGTCAGGGAGTTGTTCGGGCCTTTGCGGTAGCTGCGCCCGATCGGGTGGATCGGCGGGAAATACAGCACGTCGAAGCCCATGTCCTGAATCATCGCCAGCCGTGAATGCACGTCATTGAAGGTGCCGTGGCGCGCCGGATTGTCGGTGATCGAACGCGGGAACAACTCATACCAACTGGCGAACTGCGCCAGTTCGCGCTCCACATCCACCGGGTACTCCGGGCTCAGGCTCAGGAAAGCACGATGATTCGCGCGGGCCATGAGGTCGGCACTACGCGGGTGCAAAAACAGCGCGACCTGCTCGGCTTCGAGCAGTCCTGACAGCTCATGGTGCAAGGCCGCCAGTTGCTCGCTGAGTGGCCCTTCGCTGCGCTCGGCGGCTTGTTGCACTTGAATTCGCCCTTCCTGCAGCTCCAGGCTGACGGGCACCGCCGCCGTATGCTTCTTTTCCAGTTCGTAGCAAAAACTGGCGAACTGATCGATCCAGGCTTCGATACAGAACAGATAACGGCCCTGGCTGTCGACACGGAACTGCCCTTGCCAACCGTTGTTGCCCAGATCGTCCATGACCGCGCTTTGCCAGACGTCCTCATCCTCGGCCCGCCAACGCACGCGAACCGCCAGTTTGTCATGCCCGTCGGCAAACACCTTGGCGGTCACCACCACGTCCTGCCCCACCACGGCCTTGACCGCGAATTGCCCGCCTTCAAGGGTCGGCATGATGTTTTCCATGACGATACGCGGCAGCAACAACGCCTGCGACAGCGGCATGTGCGGGTTGTAGCTCAACTCAGTCGGTTTTTCAGCCGTCATCGAGCCTCTCTCCTGACGCCCCATGGACGCGCGTGTGTCTGGTCACCATCCCGCTGGACTGTCCGCCCCGGGATGCACTTACTTAGGTTCCGAGCGACAGTCGCCGGGAAAGTTTCATCTGCAATTTGCGCAATCAAGTCTTTGGCGCAGCGGTTAACCCACTAGTCCACCTACTTAAGCACGACTCACGCCATGTGCCAGTGGAGGTTTGAACAATGAACAATCCATTCCCGTTTGCCCCAACGCTGTCTCCTCACTGCCTCACTGCCTCACTGCCTCACTGCCCAGCCCGGCCGCAACGCCGGCATTTGAAAGCCACCGCCAGTGATTCGGTGATTTGACTGACGTTGATCAACATCCGCCGCAGCTATTGTGGATAGGCGTTTGCACCGTTCTGCGGCGGGTGCTTCAAGTTGTCGCAGGCCGTGCGTCCAGCACCATCTGATCCGCTTTTTAATGCAATACCTGAGTCTGTTATGCAAACAGATCGCCACTCATAGTGCTCATGCCTGATGGAGGCTGATGAGCGAAAGACCATGAGCGAGAGAATCCCCGTCCGAACCGTAGAAACATTCGAGCCTTTGCGTCCGAAGATGAAGGCCAAATCCAGCGACAACCACATCCATACCCGCAGCTTCACCGGGCTGTTCCGCAACCTGCGCATCAGCGGTGCGGGTTTTCTGTTTTTGCTGTTCTTCGGCACCGTGTGGTTGAACTGGGGTGGCCGCCAGGCGGTGCTCTGGGATCTTTCCGAAAGCAAATTCCATATCTTCGGCGCGACTTTCTGGCCGCAGGATTTCATCCTGCTCTCGGCGTTGTTGATCATTGCCGCCTTCGGCCTGTTTGCGATCACCGTGTTCGCGGGACGGGTCTGGTGCGGCTACACCTGCCCGCAAAGTTCGTGGACCTGGATCTTCATGTGGTGCGAGAAGATCACCGAGGGCGAGCGCAACCAGCGGATCAAGTTACAAGCCGCGCCGTGGGGCCTGAACAAACTGATGCGTCGAGCGGCCAAGCACACCTTGTGGCTGGTCATCAGCCTGTTGACCGGCCTGACCTTCGTTGGCTACTTCACACCGATCCGGCCACTGGCCGAAGAGCTGCTGACCTTGCAAATGAGTGGCGTCAGCCTGTTCTGGGTGCTGTTTTTTACCGGCGCCACCTACATCAATGCCGGTTGGCTGCGTGAAGCGGTTTGCATGCACATGTGCCCCTACGCGCGGTTCCAGAGCGTGATGTTCGACAAGGACACCCTGACCATTTCCTACGACGTGGCCCGAGGTGAAAACCGTGGTCCGCGCAAACGCGAAGTCAAACCCGCCGAGGCCGGTTTGGGCGATTGCATCGATTGCCAGCTCTGCGTACAGGTCTGTCCGACCGGCATCGACATTCGCGATGGCTTGCAGATGGAGTGCATCGGTTGCGCCGCGTGCATCGACGCCTGTGATTCGATCATGGACAAAATGGGCTACGCCCGAGGATTGATCAGCTATACGTCCGAACATCAGTTGCAGGGTGGCAAGACCCAACTGCTGCGTCCGCGCCTGATCGGCTACACCGCCGTGCTGCTGGTGATGATCGCCGCCCTGGTGGTGGCCCTGGTGGAACGGCCGATGGTGTCGCTCGACGTCAGTAAGGACCGTGGCCTGTTCCGCGAGAACAGCCAGGGGCAGATCGAAAACATCTACAGTCTGAAGGTGATCAACAAGACCCAGCAGCGTCAGGACTACCAATTGCGCCTGGTCGATGCCGATGGTTTCGAGTTGCGGGGCAAGACCGGGTTGAGCCTGGCGCCGGGGGAGATTGTCGATGTGCCGGTGTCGGTGGCGATGCTCTCGGAGCGGCCGGCCAGCAGTTCGCAGAGCATCGGCTTCAAGGTGGTCGACAGCGATGAGCCCGACGTCTACAGCGTGGCGAAGAGCCGGTTTGTTGCGCCGATGAATCGCTGAGCCCTTAGACTGTGTTGCTGCCATCGCGGTGCGACGATTCGACTTGCCCGCGATGAACTCACCTCGATTTTCTTGAATGACAACCTTCCGGGCACTCGATGAAACGCTACGAAAAATTCGCCGACGACATCGCAGAACTGATCCGCTCCGGCGTCCTCGGCCCGGGCCAGCGTGTGCCGTCGGTGCGCTACGCCAGCCAGACCTACGGTGTCAGCCCGTCGACGGTGTTCCAGGCCTACTACCTGCTGGAACGTCGTGGACTGATCCGCGCCCGTCCGCGCTCCGGCTATTTCGTCAACGCCCACGCACCCCGGCCGTTTTCCGAGCCGGTGATCAGCAATGAGGTCAACGAGTCAACGGAAGTCGACGTCAGCGAACTGGTGTTCTCGGTGCTGGACTCGATCAAGGACCCGAACACCGTGCCCTTCGGCTCGGCGTTCCCCAGCCCGACCCTGTTTCCCCTGCAACGCTTGTCCCGCTCCCTGGCCAGCGCCAGCCGCGAGATGGACCCGCGCATGGTGGTCACCGACATGTCGCCGGGCAACCCGCAGCTGCGCCGGCAAATCGCCCTGCGCTACATGGTCGGCGGGCTGATGCTGCCCATGGAAGAACTGCTGATCACCAATGGCGCGCTGGAAGCCCTCAACCTGTGCCTGCAAGCGGTGACCCAACCCGGCGACCTGGTAGCCATCGAAGCCCCGGCGTTCTACGCCTGCCTGCAAGTGCTCGAACGCCTGAAGCTCAAGGCCGTGGAAATCCCCGTGCACCCGCGCGACGGCATTGACCTCGGTGTGCTCGAGCAAACCCTGGAGCGCCATCCGATCAAGGCCTGCTGGTGCATGACCAGCTTCCAGAACCCCATGGGTGCAACCGTGCCCGAGGCAAAGAAACAGCAGCTTGTGGAACTGCTGCGCCGCCACCAGGTGCCGCTGATCGAAGACGATGTCTACGCCGAACTGTATTACGGCCAGCAAGCACCGAAACCGGCCAAGGCCTTTGATACCGAAGGCCTGGTGATGCACTGCGGCTCGTTCGCCAAGAGCCTGGCCCCCGGCTACCGCATCGGCTGGGTTGCCGCCGGGCGCTATGCGCAGAAAATCGAACGACTGAAACTCATGACCTCACTCTGTGCCTCGATGCCAGCCCAGGCCGCCATCGCCGATTACCTGCAACACGGCGGCTACGACCGGCACCTGCGTAAATTGCGCCACGCGCTGGAAGACCAGCAAAGCGCCATGCTCGCCGCCATCGCCCGCTATTTTCCCGCGCAAACGCGGGTCAGCCAACCGGCGGGCGGGTACTTTTTGTGGCTGGAATTGCCGGAGCAGATGGATTCGCTGAAGTTGTTTCAGATGGCGTTGGCGCAGGGAATCAGCATTGCGCCGGGGCCGATCTTTTCACCGGCGCAGCGGTTCAGGAATTGTATTCGGTTGAATTATGGGAGCCCTTGGGATGAGGCTGCGGAAAAGGCGATGGAGACGCTCGGGCGGATTGTGCGCTCGTTCTGACAGCGCCATGTCGTTTGATAAATGGCTATCGCGAGCAAGCTCGCTCCCACAGGTTTCTCCGTACACACAAGATTTGTGAGCAGTTGAGATCCATTGTGGGAGCGAGCTTGCTCGCGATGAGGCCAGAGCAGACAACGTCTGTCTCAGGAACTAACGCCCACCACCAAGATCAACAAACGTCCCCGTCGCATAAGAAGCCTTGTCCGACAGCAACCAGACAATCGCCTCCGCCACCTCATCCGGACGCCCGCCCCGGGCCATCGGAATCGCCGATTCCAGTTTGCTGACCCGGTCCGGATCGCCGCTCAAGGCATGGAAATCGGTGTAGATGTAGCCCGGGCGCACGGCGTTGACCCGAATTCCCTCGCCCGCCACTTCCTTGGACAGACCGATGGTGAAGGTGTCCAGCGCACCTTTGGAGGCGGCGTAGTCGACATATTCATTGGGTGAGCCCAAACGCGAGGCCACCGAAGACACGTTGACGATGCTGCCGCCCTGCCCGCCGTGTCTGGGCGACATGCGCAGGATCGCGTGCTTGGCACAAAGGATCGGCGCCAGGACGTTGGTTTTCATGATCTTGAGAATGCGGAACTCGGACATTTCGTCGACCCGGGACTTTTGCCCGACGGTGCCGGCGTTGTTCACCAGCGCGGTGACCCGGCCCAGTTCACTGTCTACCCGATGGAACAGCGCGATGACTTCGTCTTCGATGCTGACATCGGCCCGTACCGCAATGGCTAGCGCACCGAGGGTGCGGACTTGCTCGAGCACGCCGAGCGCAGCCTTTTCGTCAGCCTGGTAGTTGATGCAGATCCGATAGCCCTGCGCGGCGGCCAACAGAGCGGTGGCGGCACCAATGCCGCGGCTACCGCCGGTGATGACGATGACTTTGTCCATGCGAGCTTTCCCCCAATCGAAGCTTAAGCGGTCGGGGGCAAGAATAACCGCCATTGACGGTTTTTGCATGGCTTCACGTCAGCTGTCATGTCATCGACATTTCGCGCTCGGCACTGGCTTTCAATTGCTCGACCAATTGCTCCCCGCGATGGATTTCCACCATGAAACCTGCAGCCGGCAGCGGATGCCCCAGCAGGTAACCCTGCAATGAATCGCAACCGAGCTGCGTCAGGAAGTCCTGCTGCACACCCGTCTCCACGCCTTCGGCGACGATGCGCAGCCCCAACGCCTGGCCAAGGGCGACGATGGCCGAAACAATGGCGGCGTCATCGCTGTCGTGCTCCAGGTCGCGGACAAAACCGCGGTCGATCTTCAGTTCGTTGGCCGGCAGGCGCTTGAGGTACATCAAGCTCGAATAACCAGTGCCAAAATCGTCGATGGACAAATCGACGCCCATTTCCGACAGCTCCTGAAGCACCCTCATGCTCGCATCGGCATCGCTCATGGCGGTGGTCTCAGTGATTTCCAGGGTCAGGCTGTTGGCCGGCAGATGGTGAGTCGCCAGGGCCTTGGCGACGCTCTGGACCAGCCCGGAATGGCAAAACTGGATGGCCGAAAGGTTCACCGCAATGCGCCAATCGGTGTAGCCCGACACGTACCACTCGCGCATCTGGCGGCAGGCTTCGTTGAGCACCCATTCGCCGATCGGAATGATCAGCCCGGTTTTTTCTGCAAGCTCGATGAATGTATCCGGCAACAGCATCCCTTGCGTGGGGTGCTCCCAGCGCAACAAGGCCTCGGCGCCCACCGGACGGCCATTGGCGGCGTCGAACTTGGGCTGGTAATACAGGCTGAATTCCTGTTGTTCCACGGCATTGCGCAAGTCCTGCAGCAATTGCAGCTGTTTGCGGGCGTTGCTGTTCATCGAGGCATCGAAAAAACTGTAGCCGTTTTTACCCGCGCCCTTGGCGTGATACATCGCCGCGTCGGCGTTCATCAGCAACTCGTGGGCGGACTGCCCATTACCCGGGTAGAGCGCAATGCCGACGCTGGCGGAAATATGCAAATCATGTTCGGCAACCCGGAACGCCCGCGCGATCAGCCCGACCTGGCGGGCCGCGAGGTTCAAGGCGTCGATCTGCTCGCTCAATTGCACCAGCAACACGAACTCATCACCGCCGATCCGCGCCAGGGTGTCCTGGCTACGCAAGTCTTCGCGCAGGCGCAAGGCCACTTCGCGCAACAGCAAATCACCCGTATGGTGGCCAAAGGCATCGTTGACCGGTTTGAAGCCGTCCAGATCGATGAACATCAGGGCAAAGCAGCCACCCTCTTCCCGAGCCCGCGACATGGCCTGATCGATACGATCGGCAAGCAACATCCGGTTCGGCAACCCGGTCAGGGTGTCGTGCAGCGCCAGTTGGGTCAGTTCACGGTTGGCCTCGGTCAGCGACTCGGCCAGGCTCGCGGTGCGGGCCTCCAGGCGCGCATCGAGGATCGAGGTCAGCAAAGCGATGCTCAGCACCGCCAGCGTGGTGACCAGCACCAGGTTGTCCAGGCCGTTGCCGCTCAGGCCATTGACCGCTGCCCCGCAAAAACTGCCATCGGCAAAGCGTGCGGCGGCCATGCCGGTGTAGTGCATGCCGACGATGGCGATACCCATGATCACCGCGGCACCACCACGGATCAGCCGGACATAAGGCGTGTGCTGGCGCAGGCGGAAAGCGATCCACAATGCCGCGCCCGATGCACCGACCGCGATCAGAAGCGAAGCGCCGAACAGCGTCGGATCGTAGTCGATGCCCGGTTGCATGCGCATGGCGGCCATGCCGGTGTAGTGCATCGCGCTGATGCCGGCGCCCATGACCAACGCGCCAAAGGCCAGCTGCCAGGCCGGCAATTGCGGTTGGCTGACCAGCCACAGCGCAAAACCGCTGGAGAGCACGCCGATCAGTAGCGACAACAGGGTGATCGTACCGTCGTAGCCCAGATCGATCGGCAACTTGAACGCGAGCATGCCGATAAAGTGCATCGACCAGATGCCGATGCCCATGGCAATGGCCCCGCCCGCGGTCCAAAAATGCACGGCGCGGCCTTTGGCAGTGGCAATGCGTCCGGTCAGGTCGAGTGCGGTGTATGAGGCGAGAATCGCAACACAGAGGGAAATGATGACCAGGGTGGGGGAATAGCTGCCGATGAGCATGGAGACTTCTCGCGAACGCCCCCTTGTTAATGGCATTCAATCTCGGGTGGGGGGCAAATGCGGCGATTGTACTGATTCCAATTGAGAACGCACTCACAAAATGAGCAAAGGGCCACCAGTCCGATGAAACGCTTGTTTTAAGGTAAAACATTAACTGCTGGCGCCAGCCACAAGGAAGGCGTCAAGAGTACAAAACCTGTGGGAGYGAGCTTGCTCGCGATAGCGGTGGGCCAGGCAACATCCATGCTGAATGTGACGCAGCCATCGCGAGCAAGCTCGCTCCCACAGGGATTGCGCTATCGGTTTTCGCTCACCTCAAGCTGCCCATCCCAGCCACCTCCCAACGCGGCAATCAACTGCACGCTGGCAATCAGGCGGTTTTGCAGCAGGTCCAGGTTACTGCGCTCATTGCTCAACGCCGCCGCCTGGGTCACCACTACGTCTATGTAGGCAATCAAACCGGCCTTGTATTGGTTCTGGGTCAGGCGTAGCGATTCACGGGCGGCATCCAGGGCCTGTTGGCGCACGACGGCCTCGTCTTCAAGCACCTTGAGCTGCACCAGGAAGTTTTCCACTTCGCGGAATCCGTCCAGCACGGTCTGGCGATATTTGGCCACCGTTTCGTCATAGGCCGCTTCACTGCGGTCGACTTCCGCCGAGCGCTGGCCGCCGTCGAACAGAGTCACGGCCAATTGCGGTCCCACCGACCAGAAGCGGTTCGGCAGGCTGATCCAGTTGGAATAGGTGCTGCTGCTGTAACCGCCGTTCATGTTCAGTGTCAGATCGGGGTAATAGGCGGCCTTGGCCACACCGATGTTGGCGTTGGCGGCCATCACCGAACGCTCGGCGGAAGCAATGTCCGGGCGCCGCTCCAGCAACTGTGAAGGCAAGGCCGGCGGCACTTGCGGCAACTGCGGGATGTCCTGGCTTTCCGCCAGGCTGAACTCCGAAGGCGGCAGGCCGATCAGCACGGCAATGGCGTTCTCGAACTGGGCGCGTTGCCAGATCAGGTCGACCATATCGGCTTCGGTGCCTTTGAGCTGTGTCTGGGCCTGGGCCACCGCGTCCTTGCCCGATACGCCGGCGCGGTACTGGTTCTCGGTCATCTTCAGCGAACGCCGATAAGCCTCGACCGTGTCCTGGAGCAAGCGCTTTTGGCCATCGATCACCCGCAGTTGCAGGTAATTTTGCACCAGCTCCGACTGTTGGCTCAGGCGCATGGCCGCCAGATCGGCAAAGCTCGCCTGGGCATTCGCGGTGTCGGCTTCGAGCCCCCGGCGCAGCTTGCCCCATACATCCGCTTCCCAACTGACGCCCGCCTGGGCGGAATACGTGTTGCGAATACCGCTGGATGAACTGCTCAGGCTGGAGCTGCTGCTGCCGGTGCCCTGGCTTGAACGGTTCTTGCTGACGTTCAGGTCGACCGTCGGGAAAAACGCCCCGCGTGCGCTGCGCACCAAGGCCTGGGCCTGCCGGTACTGCGCTTCGGACTGGGCAACGGTCTGATTCGAGCTGTTGAGTTTTTCGATCAGGCCGTTGAGCTGCCGGTCGCCGTACAACTCCCACCATGCGCCGCGCGCCAGGGCATCGCTCGGATTGGCCTGACGCCAGCCCTCTGCGGCCTTGTACTGCGCAGGTTCCGCGGTTTTCGGGCGCTGGTAATCCGGACCGACGGCGCAGGCACTGAGCATTGCCACGCACAGTGACAGGCTCAACAAACGCGAGCCTCGGGCCATGAGCAGCGGTGCAGCCAGGTTGAAAAGCGAACGTTCAGTCATAGCGGAGTTTCCAGAGCAGCATCGGTACGCACCCCACGCCATTTATTGAAGCGATGGCGCAGTTTGTCGAGATAGAGGTAAACCACCGGGGTGGTGTAAAGCGTCAGCACCTGGCTGAAGATCAGCCCGCCGATGATGGTCAGGCCCAGCGGCTGGCGCATTTCCGCCCCTTCGGCACGGCTCAGCAGTAACGGCAAGGCACCGAGGATTGCCGCCAGGGTGGTCATCAGAATAGGTCGCAGACGTTGCAGGCAGGCGCTGCGAATCGATTCCAGCGGTGCCATCCCCTGGTTTCGTTCCAGCTGCAACGCCAGGTCGATCATCAGAATCGCGTTTTTCTTCACCACGCCGATCAGCAGAAACAGCCCCAGCAATGAAATCAGGCTGAACTCGCCGCCCAGCGCATAGATCGACAGCAATGCGCCGACCCCGGCCGACGGCAGGGTGGACAGGATGGTCAGCGGATGAATGTAGCTTTCGTACAACACGCCGAGCACCAGATACACCGCCACCAGCGCGCCGAGAATCATGAACGGCTGGCTCTTTTGCGTGGCGGCAAAGGCGTCGGCGGTGCCGGCCATTTTCACGATCACGTCTTCCGGGAGGCCGACCTTGGTAATCGCTCGTTCAATGGCGGCACTGCCCTGCTCCACGGTCACGCCTTCGGCCATGTCGAAGGCAATGCTTTCCGACGCGAACTGGCCTTCGTGGCTGACCCGGTCGTTTTCCAGGCTGTTTTCGTAATGGGCGATGGTCGACAGTGGAATCCGCGCGCCATCAGCGGTGATCACCTGGACCTGCTTGAGAGTGATCGGGTCCTGGGCGTATTTCGGATTGACCTCCATCACCACCTGATACTGGTTGAGGCTGTCGTAGATGGTCGAAATCTGTCGCTGACTGTAGGCGTTGTTCAGCACCGCCGTGACCATATCCATGTCGACACCCAGGCGCTTGGCCTGGTCGCGGTCGACGATCAGCGTCACTTGTCGGGCGCCCCGGCCTTCCCGCGCATCGATCGCCGTCAGCTCCGGCAAGGCCCTGAGCGCGGTGACGACTTTCGGATACCACTCGCGCAACGACCCCAGATCACCGTTTTGCAGGATGTAGGAATACTGCGACGAGGTCTGCTCGCGGCCGCCGCCGAATTGCAGGTCCTGGTCCGCCATGAGCATCAGCTGTGCACCAGGGACCTTGGGCATCTCCTTGCGCAGACGCTCGATGACCTTTTGCGCGGAAATGTTGCGTTCCTTGATCGGCTTGAGGCGCACCAGCATGAAGGCGTTGTTGGTGCCGTTGTTACCGCCAATGAACCCGGCGACGCTTTCTACCGCCTCGTCCTTCAACACCGCCCGGCGGAAAATCTCCATCTTCGGCTGCATCACACTGAACGACAGGCCGTCGTCGCCGCGCACGAAACCGATCAACTGGCCTGTGTCCTGCTGCGGCATAAATGTTTTAGGAACAACCACATATAGCGCGATGTTCACGCCGATTGTCACGAACAGGCTGAGTAACGTCAGGCGCTTGTGACGCAGCACCCAGTCGAGGCTGGTGGCGTATTTACCAACCATCCAGTCGTTGGTTCGCCGGCTCCAGCGTTGCAGGCGGTTCTCCTGCCCCGGCGTGTGCGGCTTGAGCCAGCGGGCGCAGAGCATCGGCGTCAGGGTCAGCGACACCAGCAGCGAGACCACGATGGCCGCCGCCAGGGTGATGGAGAATTCGCGGAACAGGCTTTCGATGATCCCGCCCATGAACAGGATCGACAGGAACACCGCCACCAGCGACACGTTCATCGACAGCAAGGTAAAACCAACTTCCTGGGCGCCGAGGTATGCCGCCTTCATCGGCTTTACGCCCTCGTCGATATGCCGGGATATGTTCTCCAGCACCACGATGGCATCGTCCACCACCAGCCCGGTGGCCAGGATCAGCGCCATCAGCGACAGGTTGTTCAGCGAGAAACCGTAGAGGTACATCACCGCGAAGGTGCCGACCAGCGACACCGGCACCGCCAGGGTCGGAATCAGCGAGGCGCGGAAGTTACCGAGGAACAGGAACACCACCAGAATCACCAGTGCCACGGCGATCAGCAGGGTCATTTCCGCCTCGTGAAGCGTCGCCTTGATGACCGGGGAACGGTCCATGGCCAGGTTCAGCTTGACGCTGGCCGGCAACACCGCCTGCAACG
This sequence comes from Pseudomonas sp. P5_B3, assembly GCF_056400405.1. NCBI lineage: Bacteria > Pseudomonadati > Pseudomonadota > Gammaproteobacteria > Pseudomonadales > Pseudomonadaceae > Pseudomonas > Pseudomonas sp. P5_B3. Next base: position 37,458 of record NZ_JBFULI010000023.1, read on the forward strand.
CCGGCAACTGGGCCTTGATCTCGTTGACTGTCTCGATGATGTTGGCGCCGGCCTGCCGGTTGATCACCAGCAGCACCGCCGCGTCATCGTTGAAGAAGCCGCTGTTGTAGCGGTCCTCGACGCCATCGCTGACCTTGGCCACATCCTTCAGGCGCAGGGCTGCGCCACCGTTGTAGTGGATGATCAGCGACTCGTAGTCCTTGGCTTTTTCCAACTGATCGTTGGCCTGGACCTGCCACAGCCGTTGATCGTCTTCCACCGAGCCCTTGGGCCGGCGCACGTTGGCATTGGCGATGGTGTTGCGCACATCGTCCAGGGCCACGCCGTACTGGTTCAACGACTGCGGTTCGAGTTCGATACGCACCGCAGGCAGGGAACTGCCGCCGATCTGCACCTCACCGACGCCCTGCACCTGGGACAGGCTCTGGGACAGGATCGTCGAGGCCAGGTCATAGAGCTGGCCTTTTTCCAGCACATCCGAGGTCAGCGACAGCACCATGATCGGCGCCTGGGACGGGTTGACCTTCTTGTAGGTCGGCATGCTGCGCATCCCGCTGGGCAGCAGGTTGCGCGAGGCATTGATGGCTGCCTGCACTTCCCGCGCCGCGCCGTTGATGTCGCGGTCCAGGTCGAATTGCAGGATCACCCGGGTCGATCCCTGGCTGGACCGGCTGCTCATGGTGTTGACCCCGGCGATGGCGCCGAAAGAGCGCTCCAGCGGCGTGGCCACCGTCGACGCCATCACCTCGGGGCTTGCCCCGGGCAGGCTGGCCTGGACCACGATCACCGGAAAGTCCATTTGCGGCAGCGGCGATACGGGCAGCAAGCCGAAGCTCACGCCGCCCAGCAGCATGATCGCCAGGCTCAGCAACATGGTCGCGACCGGGCGCTTGATGAAAGGTCCCGAAAGGTTCATCGCTGTTGCGCCACTGTGGGAGCGAGCTTGCTCGCGATAGCGGTGGGTCGGCCGGCAATGATGTTGAACTTACGGGCCTCATCGCGAGCAAGCTCGTTCCCACAGGTTATGCAGGCCGTCATACCGCCGTCTCCTGAGCGCCGGTCTTGCCAAATCGCCGACCGAGACGGTCGAAATACAGGTAGATCACCGGCGTGGTGAACAGCGTCAGAACCTGGCTCAGCAACAGGCCGCCGACCATCACCAGACCCAGCGGCTGGCGCAGTTCTGCGCCGGAACCGGTGGCGAGCATCAACGGCACGGCACCGAACAACGCTGCCAGGGTGGTCATCAGGATCGGCCGGAAACGCAGCAGCGCGGCCTGATAGATCGCCGTCTGCGGGTCCATGCCCTGATTGCGCTCGGCGTCGAGGGCAAAGTCGATCATCATGATCGCGTTCTTCTTGACGATGCCGATCAGCAGAATGATGCCGATGATCGCGATCATGCCCAGGTCGTTGCCGCTCAGGATCAACGCCAACAACGCGCCGACCGCCGCCGAGGGCAAGGTCGAGAGAATGGTGATCGGGTGGATGTAGCTCTCGTAGAGCACGCCCAGCACGATGTACATGGTCACCACCGCTGCCAGAATCAGCAGCAAGGTGCTCGACAACGACGCCTGGAAAGCCTCGGCCGCGCCCTGGAACCGGGTCTGCACGCCAATCGGCATGCCGATGTCCTTCTGCACCTGCTCGATGATCTGCACCGCATGCCCCAACGCCACGCCCGGCGCGAGGTTGAAGGACATCATCACCGCCGGGAACTGGCCGATGTGGGTGATCACCAGTTGCGCCTGACGCTCCTCGATATGCGCCAGGCTGGACAGGCGTACCTGACCGCCATTGGTGGTCTTGACGTGAATCTGGTTCAACGCATCCGGGCCGATCTTCTCGCCGGACTGCGATTGCAGCACCACGCGGTACTGGCTCGCCTGGGTATAAATCGTGGAGATCTGCCGCTGACCGAAGGCGTCGTACAGCGCATCGGTGATGTTCGACACCGACACCCCGACCCGCGACGCCGCATCGCGGTCGATCACCAGATAGACCTGCAGGCCCTTGTCCTGCAAATCGCTGGCGACGTCGGTCAATTCCGGGCGGTCGGCCAGGGCTTCGACCAGGCGCCCGCTCCACAGGCTCAGCAGCTCCGAGTCCGGTGACGACATGCTGAACTGGTACTGCGTGCGGCTGACCCGGTCCTCGATGGTCAGGTCCTGCACCGGCTGCATGAACAGGCGGATGCCGACCAGCTTGTCCAGCTCCGGTTGCAGGCGGGCAATCACTTGCGTTGCACTCAGGTCACGGTCGTGGTGCGACTTGAGGTTGATCAGCAAACGACCGCTGTTGAGGGTCGAGTTGTCACCGTCCACACCGATGTAGGAGGACAGGCTCTCGACGGCCGGGTCGGCCAGAATGACCTTGGCCAGCTCCTGCTGACGCTCGCTCATGGCGGCGAAGGAAATCGATTGCGGCGCTTCGGAAATCCCCTGAATGACGCCGGTGTCCTGCACCGGGAAGAAGCCCTTGGGCACCACCATGTACAGGAATACCGTCAGCGCCAAAGTGCCAATGGCCACCATCAAGGTCAGCGGCTGGTGTTTGAGCACCCACTGCAACTTGCGTCCGTAGGCGGCAATCATCCAGTCGATGAACGCGCCACTGGCACGGTAGAAGCGGCCCTGCTCTGCTTCCTTGGGTTCACGCTTGAGCAACCGCGCACACATCATCGGCGTCAGGGTCAGGGAAACCACCAGGGAAATCAGAATCGCCACCGCCAGGGTGATGGCAAATTCGCGGAATAGCCGCCCGACCACGTCCGCCATGAACAGCAGCGGGATCAGCACGGCGATCAGCGACAACGTCAGGGAAATCAACGTGAAACCGATCTGCCTGGCGCCCTTGAGCGCCGCGTTCAGCGGGCTGTCGCCCTCTTCGATGAAGCGCGCAATGTTTTCCAGCATGACGATCGCATCGTCTACCACGAAGCCGGTGGCGATGGTCAGGGCCATCAGGGTCAGGTTGTTGACCGAGAACCCCGCCAGGTACATCACGCCGAACGTACCGATCAACGACAGCGGCACGGCCACCGACGGAATGATCGTGGCACTGGCGCGGCGCAGGAACAGAAAGGTGACCATCACCACCAGGGCGATGGCGATCAGCAATTCGTGCTGCACGTCCTTGACCGAGGCGCGGATGGTCTGGGTGCGGTCGGTCAGCACGACCACGTCGAGGCCGGCCGGCAGGTTGTCGGTGATGCTCGGCAGCAGGGCCTTGATCCGGTCCACCACCTCGATCACGTTGGCGCCGGGCTGACGCTGGATATTCAGCAGCACGGCCTGGTTTTCGTTGGCCCACGCAGCGAGACGTTCGTTCTCGGCGCCGTCGACGATTTCTGCCACGTCCTTGAGCCGCAACGGCGCGCCGTTGGCGTAGGCCAGGATCAGATTGGCGTAATCCTTGGGCGACGTCAGTTGATCGTTGGCATCGAGCATCGAAACCCGGGTCGGGCCGTCGAAGTTGCCCTTGGGCTGGTTGACGTTGGACGCCCCGATCAGGGTGCGCACGTCCGACAGATTCAAGCCATTGGCCGCCAGGGCCTCAGGGTTGACCTTGATCCGCACGGCCTGGCGCTGGCCGCCGGCAATGCTGACCATGCCGACACCGCTGATCTGGGCGATTTTCTGCGCCATGCGGGTGTCGACCAGGTCGTTGAGCTTGGGCAACAGCATGGTCTTGGAGGTAATCGCAAGGGTCAGCACCGGCGTGTCGGCCGGGTTGACCTTGTTGTACACCGGCGGTGCCGGCAGGTCCTTGGGCAGCAAGTTGGTCGCGGCGTTGATCGCCGCCTGAACTTGTTGCTCGGCCACGTCCATGTTGATGTCGAGGCTGAACCGCAGGGTCAGCACCGACGCCCCACCGGAACTGGTGGAGGCCATTTGCGTCAGGCCGGGCATTTGCCCGAACTGCCGCTCAAGCGGCGCGGTTACCGCGCTGGTCATGACATCCGGGCTGGCGCCGGGATATAGCGTCATGACGCGAATGGTCGGGTAGTCGACCTGAGGCAGCGCCGAAACCGGCAGCAACCGATAAGCGATCACACCGGCCAGAATAATCGCCAGCATGCTCAGCGTGGTGGCTACCGGGCGAAGGATGAACAGCCGCGAGAGATTCATGCGCCGCCCTTTTTCGCCTTGTCGGTGGTCGCAGGCGTTGCCGCGTCGGCCGCCGACTTGCCTTGCAGGTGTTCGGTTGGCGTGGCCGGCACGTCCTGGCTGTCGTTGACCACCTCCACCTCACTGCCGTCCTTCAGACGGTCGGTGCCTTCCAACACGACCCGCTCGCCCGCCGACAGGCCTTCGGTGACCACGGTGTTCACGCCATCGCTGGCGCCGACTTTCAACTGACGGATCTTGACCTTCTTGTCACCGTCCAGGGCATATACGAACGTGCCGTTGGTGCCGAACTGGATCGCGGCGGAAGGCGCGAGCACTACGTCCTTGAGGGTGTCGGCCAACAGGCGCACATTGACGAACTGGTTGGGAAACAGCGACTGATCGCGGTTCTCGTAACGGGCCTTGAATTTCAGGGTGCCGGTGGTGACGTCGATCTGGTTGTCCAGGCTCTGCAACACGCCAGTGGCTTGCAATTTGGTATCACCGCGATCCCAGGCTTCAGCCGGCAGTTTGGCGCCGCTGCGATAACGGGCGAGTACGGTGTCGAGGCTGTTTTCCGGAAGAGTGAAGGCCACGCTGATCGGTTGGGTCTGGGTGATGATCGCCAATGCGGTGGTGTCGTTGGCCGCTACCAGGTTGCCGACGTCCAGTTGACGCAGGCCGACGCGACCGGTGATCGGTGCGCGGATCTTGGTGAATTCGAGGTTGAGCCTGGCGTCGTTGACCGCTGCCTGATTGGTCTTGACCGTGCCCTGGAACTGACCGACCAGCGCTTCGGCGGTATCCAGGGTCTGCTTGGCAATACTGTCTTCGCGGTACAGGCCGCGATAGCGCTCGACGTCGACCWGGGCGTTTTTCAGCTGCGCCTGATTCTGCAGCAAGGTGCCTTCGGCCTGAAGCAAGGCGTTCTGGTAGGGGCGCGGGTCGATTTCGGCCAACAGGTCGCCAGCCTTGACCATCTGCCCTTCTTCGAAAGAGATCTTGACCAGCTCACCGCCGACGCGGCTGCGGACATTGATGGTATTCAGCGCCGTGACCGTGCCCAGCGCCTTGAAGTACAGAGGGAAATCGCCGGTGACTGCCGGAGCCACTCGCACCGGTACCGGCCCGGACGCCCCGCCGAATCCAGGTCGCATTCCGCCTGACCTGCCGGTATGCCCGGCGACGGCTTTCTGCCCCGCAGCCTCTTTGGACGCAGCGCTGCCGGGCCAGAATTTCCAGCACAGGGCGGCGATGACCAACAGGACTAGCAGGCCGAACAGCCAGCGACGAGGACTACGGGAAGCGGAGGATTGCATTGAGTGATCAACCATTGGGCGCGTGGGCTTTTTTTACATGAGGCTGAACGATAAGCACTGGCGGGTTTTAAGCAAAGCGCCTTTACCGGCAATTTACCTTCGGCTTACGTAACTGGAGTTTTCTGTAAGACACTGAAGCACAAATGAAAACGACCTGGACAGAGGGGGGCGATCTTAATTGATTTCCACGCCGCGCCGGGCCTGCTGTTGTGCAGGGCAAGGCGCGAGAAGCGCGGTTTGGTCATTCCAAATAAGCTTCGAGCAACGCAGCCCTGCACAACAGCAGGTCCGGCCCTTCGGGTTGTGCCTTAAAACGGGCCAGGCTGCGTTGCAGGCCTTGGAAAGGGAACAACCATTCCCAGCGGCCTGCGCCTTGCCTGGCCCGTTTTAAGGCGACAACGCGGCGGGGAAATCAATTAAGATCGCCCCCCTAGGCCGTTAACAATTGTAAAAGCGCTTACTTACTTGAGAACAGCCAGTGCCGCTTCATAGTTCGGCTCATCAGCGATTTCGCCAACCAGCTCACTGTGCAGCACGTTGTCGTTTTCGTCCAGAACGACCACAGCACGGGCAGTCAGGCCTTTGAGCGGGCCGTCAGCGATGGCCACGCCGTAGTTCTGGATGAACTCGACACCGCGCAGGGTCGACAGGTTCTGTACGTTTTCCAGGCCTTCGGCACCGCAGAAACGCTTCTGGGCGAACGGCAGGTCAGCGGAGATGCACAGTACGACAGTGTTGGCCACGTCGTTGGCCTGGGCGTTGAACTTGCGAACCGAGGTGGCGCAGGTCGGGGTGTCGATGCTTGGGAAAATGTTCAGCACTTTGCGCTTGCCGGCAAAGTCTTTCAGGGTGACGTCGGACAGATCGCCGGCAACCAGGGAAAAGGCTGGCGCCTTGGAACCGGCTTGTGGCAGTTGGCCGTTGACTTGAACCGGGTTGCCTTTAAGAGTGACTTGAGCCATGAACGGAGTCCTTCTGACGTTGGTGTGGAGTGTTTTGACGAGGCCGAAGTTAACCACGAAATTGTCCGACGACCTACGGTCAAACATAAATTGTCATGTATCGGCGTACAAAACTGGATACAACCCACAGGGACAGCGGCGTTATTTGAGTAACTCCAGCATATTGCGATGGCGCGCCTCGAAAATCCGTCGCATGTAGCCATTGACCAGCAACCACTCCATTGGCGCGCCACCTATCGCCGAATATGTCACCCGGTCGGTGTACAGCGTACCGCTCTCTCCTGCCGCTACTCGATGTTCGTGACGAAAGGCACGCATCGGTCCCTTGAGCATCTCGTCGATGAAATGCATTTCACCGACTTCACGGATCACTACCGTCCAGCTCGACGGAATCACATTGAACATCCAGTGGCGAAAGCGGAACTGCCGCCCGGCTTCAATCCGCAGGTTGTTCAGATCGACATCACCCAGCGGGGTAATGCGCTCGGGGAAAATCTTCGGAAAGTTGACCCCTTCCAGACAGAAGTCGAGGACCTGTCCGGGCGTGCGGCCGGGGATGAGTGTGGTGAGTTCCAGGGTTGGCATACAGGACACATTCCTTTGATCGTTGGACAGGCTTGCCAGAAATACGGTGTAGCGAAATGGCGGTCGAAAAGAAACCTGCCAAAGTGTCTTCTACAGCAATTTTGTCGAGGGGCTGTCGATTTGCACTACAGCCGTTCGACCATTTCGCGAGTCACTCAATTACAACGGAGAAATCACCATGCGATTCATGATCATCATCAAGGCCAGCCAGGATTCCGAAGCCGGCGTGATGCCCAGCCAGGAGCTATTGACCGCGATGGGCAACTACAACGAAGAACTGGTCAAGGCCGGCATCATGCTCGCAGGCGAAGGCCTGCACCCCAGCAGCAAAGGCGCCCGCGTAAAGTTTTCGGGGGAGCAACGCTCGGTCATCGACGGCCCCTTCATCGAAACCAAGGAACTGATCGCCGGTTTCTGGTTGTGGAAAGTGAAGTCCAAGCAAGAAGCCATCGAATGGGTCAAGCGCTGCCCCAACCCGATGCCGGGCACCGAGGCCGAGATCGAGATTCGGCAGGTGTTCGAGATGGAAGACTTCGGGGCGGAGTTCACCCCGGAACTACGGGAGCAGGAAGAGCGGGTATGGGAGCAGGCGAAGAAGAACTGAATACGCCCGATATATGCTCGATCACATTCAGGACATTTCCCGTTACCTGGGCATGATCGAGCACTTGATGCCCCCCCGTTAAACCGGATACTCAACTCGACTTCTGAACATGACGTACACCGGATCAAGCCCTGAGTCGGTAGGGAAAACCACAACATAGTCGTCGAATGGCGCTCCCTCGACTCCTTGCGGGAGGGATTCCATTGCCGGCACCGGCGAAGAGTAAACAAACTCCAAACGACGCGTTGAATCACGAGTGACGGGCGCGTTCCAGTTAACGGTAATTGGCGCAGCACCATCAGCGGTAAAAACTGAACGCTCCTGATTGCTCATTGAAATGGGCCGACCTGACTCGAACGCCCGTATGGCTTCTCAGGGATTCCGTGATGTGAATCTGCGACAGCGTCTTGATCTCGCGCAACCATTTGAATTTCGTCCCGGGTTCCACGGGTACTATTGCGGTACCGAGCCTGAAAGGAACATTTACCTCGGCCCCCTTCGCTGCCAGCGATTGCCAATCCAGCCCCTCAATCGGTAATAGCTCAATCAAAGGTATGCTGAGGCCATAGACCTGAGCATCCGCGCGGCTGGAAAACTCGAAATTTAAAATGGCAGCACAGAGGCTTTTATCGGCTGGCTCGATCGAGGTCTTGCGCCAGGTGAGTTCACCGACGACCGAGCGAATGGCTTTTTGCAAACTCGCTAGCTGACCCACCTCCAACTCCGAAGGTGCTCCTTCCAGCAAAACGGCGGGACGACTATTGGCAAAAGCCAATGATGCGTTAACCACACGAGCGGTCTGTGTCGGACCGACTCCCGCCAGCGTGCGCGATTGGATCAATCGTCCTTGCGCCGCAATCAACACTGCCTCGGCTTCATCATGTAGACCCCGATGGCGCTGGACAAAGTCTGCCAGCAACGCAACATGGCGGTCGTGTGTCGCATTGATCTGTAGAGCATYGCTCTGCCATAGAGCGTGTTCGGATCGTGCAAAGGCCAGGTTGTTTTTCGCACTGTTTCTGGCGAACTCCAACCTCATCTTCCAGGACTCCAAATTCCTGACGGCCTTATGGGTTTCATGCTGAGCGCGCTCCAGTGCACGAATACTTTCTTCCTGCAGGGAGACTTCCAGATCGACGCTCTGCTGCGTTCGCGCGTACTGAATGGCTTGAGCGAAAGTGCCGAGCGCCATTTCGACCAACTGCTGCGACACTGCAACGTCAGCAGTGATTTTATGCACCTCGGCCAAGTGTCGATATGCGGCACTTGCCGATGCCGGCGGGGGCGCCATGGGTATCGCTTCATCTTTGAATGCCGCGCTGTTTGTATGTTTTTGATGCCAGCCTCTGACGTGATGAATAACCGACTCCGGTCCGTCCCAACCGTTATCAACAGGGTAAAACAACAAATCCGCACCGCTGGGGTGCCCGACAATCTGGTCGAAATGGTTGATCAAGCGATCATGGTCTTGCTTGGGTAGATCAACGGCCCAGATCCTGCTCACCAGCGCCTGAAATTCTGCCGCTGTAAAATCTTTGAGGGTTGCTTTGAGTTCCATCCTGGTTCTTCCTTGAGCCCTTGGGGCAAGCTGTTGTAGACAAGGGCACTTGCTCGATCAGGGGCAAGTGCCGGCAAGTGTTGATAGAAGGTTATTCTGGTTTGAAGCCGGGTTTGTTATTGGCTGCGCGCCATTTTTTGGTGGCTTCCAGTACTTTCACCGGTGTATTTTTGCCCCGATCCTCCGGATTGCATAAGCCATGTATCCCATCTGGATGTTCAGTTACAGCCTCAAAATGCAACACACCCTTAATTATAAAAGAGTCGAACTCATCATCGGGCAGGTCTCGCGCCTCTTCAAATAGGCACCGAAGAAACTCTAGGAACTCCGCTTCTGTGTAGTCTTCAAATCTCTCTTTGAACTTCATTTCTGCTCTGTTCCTTTACCGTGAAAAAGAATATGCCTCTTGGGTGTCATCACCACCAAGTTATCCATGTCGTACACAGCACCTCCTTGGGCAACCTCGAACTGATAATGAATTTCGAATTTAATCCGCCCGCCATATCTATATTTAGGTAACGCTAAGGGAGCCTTGCCCTTTCGCATCAAATCCAAATCGATAGCTATGAACTGAGTGTTCAGTTCAGAATCTGCCGCAACCGCCTTCCAAAATGCCCGCCTGAATGCATGAAAATTCCGAAATTCCTGCAACCGCAGCTGATCAGCAATTTGCAAAGGAACCGGCGCCCCCTGTCCTCGCGCAGCATCTCCCAACCATACCCCCCGAAACCACCTGCCCTGCCCTGGTCGCGACACCCGGATCATCCCGCCGATCAAGAAACAGAAATCCGGCGAAGGCAGCCCCATATCCCCCGAAAACCCGGGAATACTCGCACCCATTTCGCCTTCATCGACAGCTGGATATGTACCGTTTTCCGGTAGGACTTGGCTGCCGGAATAATAGCGTTACATGCCTAATATTTTCTTATTAATTTAGATCGCAGTTACCCCCCGGCCCTACCCTGAACAACTGCGCGTACAGCCTTGCCTGCTATACCAAAGTTTTAGTCGTGCCCCTTGTCAATCAAAGTGAAGACCAACGTTTTTACTTCCATTGCAGCCGTGTATTGAAATACGACCTTCTTACCTGGATAAACAGCAGGATCCAATGGATAGGATTCCCAACCACCTGTTTGGCCCATTGGCTCAGGCATTTTGATTGGGCCTTTTGACTCCATTGGTTCGCCAAATAACGCATGTACATCGGACTGAGTCATTACCAACCTATAGGGCTCGGGAAGTTCGCCTCCGTATTTCACCGTAGTAGGCATTGTCTCCACCAAAGTAACAAATAAACTATCCAATACTTTGGTTTCATACCAAAACGTAAGCTCTACTCCATCTTCAACCTCAAGATCCAATCGATCGCAACCGGGATATAGCTCAGTAAGAGACTGGGCAGGAATAGTTCCGCTTGCCAACAATGACTCGTGAGTGTGACCAACTCCCTCTATTAGCTCCACCACTTTTATGGCGTCCATTAATACCACCCCTGTTGTTTGTGAAGAGCATGCAACCTTTCGCGCCCAATCTCGATGCTGCCTTCATCCAGGCCAGAGTCAAGCAACCCAGGCTTGATTGCATCAAAATTTTGATCTACCGCTTGCTCCAGATCAGATGCATCTTGAGACCGCTTCAATGCGGTATTACGCCCACCATAGGTTTCACTGAATTTTCTGTGTACCTCAGCGGGTATTGCTATGGCCGGGGCTCGCTGTGTATAACCTCTACGTTCACGTGGTGTCATATCGGCGAAGTTCTCTAAAAGGTACTCCTCCAAAGCTCTCCGCGATGGAATATGGTCAATATCCAACCCATCCCCCCTGCTCCTACCACTTAACTCGTTATACGGCCCAACCTCCAAAGGCTCAACCGGCGGACCAACGAAAACCAGTCCCGGCGAAGGCAGTTCCATATCCCCCGGAAACCCGGGAATACTCGCACCAATATCCCCTTCATCAACAGCCGGAAACGTCCCGTTTTCAGGTAGGACGGGGACGGCTGGGCTGCCGGGATAAACACCAGGAGCTACAGGCGTTATCGGCGATATGGTCGAACCAAGCAGTTCACTGCCCGGTGGAACCAGGGGTTTCCAAGAGCTCGCAGGCGGAATTGGCCAAGGCACAACCGTCGGCACGACGCCGATCCAACCCTCGGTATTGCTGGGTGTTTTGATACTGATTTGATCGAGATTGAAAGGATCAGACCAGAACCCCGGTCGCTCCTGGTAACGCAATTCGAACTCACGGTTTTCACCGGCCCATGTGCTTTTCGGCGCATAGGGGGCGTAACCTTGTTCGAGGCGTTTTTGGTTAACCTCGTCAAATTGCGAAACAATCTCGTGATGCTCTCCGAGCGTTCGCCACAACGCTTCGTCGAAGGCCTCGAACGACGTGAACTCCCGACCTCGAAACTGATCGCCGATCAGCGTCGGAATAGCGGCGCCTACAGGCTGTGTAGCGGCTTTCCACCAGTCTGTGGTAACTGGCTGACCTGTTCCCGTGACAACACCGGCGCCCATGGGCGGGGTATTGAAGGACAGATAGATCGGCTCCAGCCCCGGCACGCAAACGATGCAGTCCTGAATGCGCCAATCGACACCCGCCGGTATGCCCAAAGTCTGTGGTTGGGTGACAGCCAGGGGCTGCGGGTTCGGCACCTGCGCTTGAGGCGCCGAGTCTGGTGCGAATTCCACATAACGGGTCGGGGAACCGGGAACTTCAGCGGTGTACACGCCGGTCAACGGGTCCAGCGCTGCATTGACCACCGGTACCCGGGAGTCGATCTCGGCACCGGTGCTGGCGACAATGATCGCAGTGCCTTGGGCCTCGACTACTGGCTTTAAGCGGTACTCAACCGCCACCGAACCGCCCGCATCAGCGATGGCTTGCAACTCTCGACTGTCGTGAAGCTCCAGTGCGTGCGCCGGAACGGCAACCGCGTGAAACAGGCGAGCACGTTGTTCAGGCGTTAACTCTCCGTTGCCCAGTTCGGATGGATACGCTATCCCACCTACGAATATTGCGACTTGCGAAGTGGCAAGTGTTCCTGCTACTTCGCCCAACAGCACCACTGACCGGCTTACTGCGATTGCCAATGCATCGGCCGCCCCGGCGACCAATGCGCTGCCAGGAATAGCGAGTGTCGACACAGCAGGCACTGATGGATTGACCGCTAAACGGTAGGTGTTGGCCTGTTTCACCCGCTCTATGCGTATATCAGCGTCAGCCTGCTGCTTGAACCGCACCCGCGCATCACGCTGCTCGGCAACCTGTCGATGACGCTCCCAGATGCCTTCTCTTTCCCGCCAGGCAATGGTCTGCTCCGCGTGACGCACAGACAGCGTCGCAGACCGTTCCGTCAGTGCCTTGATCTGCGCCGATAACAACTGCGCTTCATGGGCCGCGTTGTAAGCGGTTTCCCAAGCCTGGTGGCCACTGTCGAGTGCATCGCCGAACTGGTCCAGCCGTGCCATGTAATCGCTGGTCGAACGGACGAGCGGATCGTGGCCATCGAATGAGCGGGCTAACGAACCCTGGGCATTGAATTCTGCAGCTTTACGGGCAATCAGCCCGTCGATTTCGATTTTTTCCCTGGTAATGAGATAGAGCTGCCAGCGCTCGCTCGGATTGATATCAGGTGGCCGTCGTGCAGCCAGGACTTCACCGTCAAGCGATGAGGCAAGCTGATCAGACCTTGCAGCAAAACTGCGATCTGCCTCGACCTTGAAGGCGCTTTGACGCTGGGCCATACCCTCAAGTTGTTGCTGCCGCGTTTGCAGGCGTGCCTGCTCTTGGGCCGCTTGGGCTCGGGCAATGGCTTCTGCCTGCTCTTTTGCCTGCCTGGCAGCATGCTCCAGCTTGGCCTGCCTCCTGAGCGCCCTGGTCCTGGCGCTGGGGCCACCGAAGTTGCCGGAGGCGCCCACACGGTTGCCGCCAAAACCACCACCGCTCCCACCGCCACCACCCGCGGCCGGCGGCCCCGACCTGATGACGACATCCCCAGTAGATCCATCGTGCAATGTTCGTTGTGCCATACAGTCTCTCCTTGTCTGTAGGGCACAGCTTGTCTACGGGGCAGCGATCAGGTGCGGTACATATTTATAGGATGCGATTGGTTTACGGGATCAATGAGCGATCGGATGGGCCGCGGCCTGAAACCGACCCGCCTCGGCCCGCGCCTGCAAACCTTCCTGCGGGCCTGTTCCTGTTACGGCCGTGAACCGGACAAAGATCAGGCGCTGCGCCAAATCAGGGAATCCTTGTCTACGCTGCATAGTCAGGCCGGGCGCAACAGGGAATCAGTCTCTTGTGCACTGCATCCGCTCAACCCCGTTCACGAGAAGGATTTCCCATGACGAATTCGATATCGCTGCGCCATCACCGAGCGTTCAGCTTCCTGCTGACCCTGGCCTTGAGCCTGCCGTTACTGGTTCAGGCGGCCGGGCCGCTACCCTCCTGGAACGATGGCCCGTCGAAAAAGCAGATCATCGAGTTCGTGCAGACGGTCACCGATCAAAACAGCAAGGACTTCGTAAAGCCCGAGGACCGCATTGCCGTGTTCGATAATGACGGCACTTTGTGGAGCGAGCAGCCGATGTACTTCGAGTTGCTGTTCGCCCTCGACGAAGTCAAGCGCACCGCGGCGCAGCACCCGGAATGGAAAACCACCCAGCCCTTCCAGGCGGTGCTGGAAAACGATCACAAGGCCCTGGCCGCCACTGGCATGGAAGGCCTGCTGAAGATTTTCGCAGCGACCCACTCCGGCATGACCACCGATGCCTTCGCTGACTACGCCAAAACCTGGCTTAGCCAGGCCCGCCATCCGAAAACCGGCAAGCCGTACACCGAGATGATCTTCCAGCCGATGCTGGAAATGCTCGACTACCTGCGCAGCCAGGACTTCAAGACCTACATCGTGTCCGGCGGCGACACCGGGTTCATGCGCGCCTTCGCCGAAAAGGTCTATGGCATCCCGCCAGAACAGGTCATTGGCACCACCTTTGTCACTGCCTATCAATTCAAGGACGGCCAGGCATCTATCCTGCGCACGCCAAAACTGGCCCACAACGACGATGGCCCGGGCAAACCGGAAAGCATCGACGCCGTGATCGGACGCCGGCCAATCCTCGCCTTTGGCAACTCCGACGGTGACTTGCAAATGCTCCAGTGGACCGCCGCCGGTCCCGGTAAACGCTTCATGGGCCTGGTGCATCACACCGACGCCAAACGCGAATGGGCTTACGACCGGCAATCGCAGATCGGTCGTCTGGACAAGGCCCTGGACGAAGCAAACAAACGTGGCTGGACGGTCGTCGACATGGCGTCCGAATGGCGTCGGATCTATCCGTTCGATGCCTCCACAGCCGAGCAAGCTCAATAAGAAGACGTCATGCAGGATTGCAATAAACGTATGTCGCAGCACATTACCGGTGGTTTGTGGGGGAGTGATTGGGTGCCTGATAGATCGCCATCGCGAGCAAGCTCGCTCCCACAGGTTCGGTATCGATCACTACATTTGGGCACGACATAAACCCTGYGGGAGCGAGCTTGCTCGCGAAGGGGCCATCAGCTTCACAACATCCGTTATTTGACAGACGCCAACCATCCGACAAAGCTGCATCAAGCTTCATCGCGCGCTGCAAGGCAAACGCACCTGGACCATGGAAGTCGTGATGCCGAAACATAAAAATAAAGCTGCAAACCCACACCCTGATTCGCAACCGACCCTGATCAACCGTTATCTGTTCCCGGTCACCATCGGCATCTTGCTGCTCACAGTGGCAGGTATTGGCTGGTTTCTGCTGAGCAGTACACCGACGCCGCTTCAGCCAGTCCCTGTCAGCGCCCCTGTCGTCGAACCGGCCAAACCGCGCCCGGTCACTGTCGCGCCGGCGAAGATGGTCGATGAGCAACAATGCCAGGGTTGCCACAGCAAGCAGGTCAAGGACTGGCAAGGCTCCCATCACCAGTTGGCGATGCAGCAAGCCAACGCCGACACCCTGCTCGGCGACTTCAATAACGTCACCTTCAAGACCGAAAAAGAGATCACGGTGTTCTCGCACAAAGGCGACGAATTCTGGGTCAACACCCCCGGCGTCGACGGCAAGAATGCCGACTTCAAGGTGGCCTATGCTTTTGGCGTCGCCCCCTTGCAGCAATACCTGATCGAGGTCGGCGAAGGCCGCTTGCAGGCCCTCGGCGTAGCCTGGGATACCGAGAAGCACCGCTGGTTTCACCTGTATCCGGGCCAGGGCGTGAACTTCAAGAGCCCGCTGCATTGGAGTAAACCGGGCCAGAACGCCAACTTCATGTGTGTCGAGTGCCATACCACCGGGTTCAAACGCAATTTCGATGCGCCGAAGAACACCTTCGACAGTCACTGGACCAGCCTCGGCGTCAGTTGTCAGGCCTGCCACGGTCCGGCGTCCAGCCATCTGGAATGGACGGCGAAGAAAACCGACCTGATCCATGCCGGGTTTGCCGTCGACCTCAAGGACAAGAACGCCACTGTCGAAATCGAAACCTGCGCCCGCTGCCACTCGCGCCGCGCACCATTGGACGACGGTTACACAGTCGGCAAGCGCCTGATGGACGACTACCTGCCGAGCGCCCTGACCCGTGAGCTGTACGCGCTGGACGGCAAGATCAAGGACGAAGTGTTCGAACACGGCTCCTTTGCCCAGAGCAAAATGTTCGACAAGGGCGTGCGTTGCAGCAACTGCCACAACCCGCACAGCACTCAATTGAAAGCGCCAGGCAACGGCGTATGCCTGCAATGCCATAACACCGCTGGCAAAACCACTGTGGAAGGTGTCGACGGCAAGGGCCTGCAAGCGAAAAACTACGATTCAATCGAACACACGCGCCACACCATGGGCCAACCGGGTCCGCAGTGCGTGGATTGCCACATGCCCGCCAAGTTCTACATGGGCAATGACTTGCGGCATGACCACAGCTTCAGCATTCCCAACCCTGAGCGAGCAAAGAAACTCGGTACACCTGACGCCTGCCTGACCTGCCACCAGGGCAAGGCCGGCGACAAGATCACCGAGCAATTCAAACTGTGGAACACCGCCAGCGCCAGCGCGGTGCAAGCCCCGCGTTACGACGAAAGCCTGTGGCTGATCCGTAACGGTCAACCGGGTGCGGCGCAGGCGCTGTTCGAGCAACTGCAACGCAGCAATCTGCCGGCGATCCAGCGCGCGACGCTGCTCGGCGAATTGTCGCTGTATCCGAGCGAACAAGCGTTGAAACTGGTCACCAGGGACCTGAACAACACGGCGCCTCAAGTACGTGAGAGCGCCATGCGCGCGCTCAGTGCATTCCTGCCGCCACCGGAACGCGCGCAACTGCTGACCCCCTTGTTGAATGATCCTGTCAGAGCAGTGCGCATCGCCGCCGCCCGGGATTTGCTCAGTGTGGCGCGCAACGGCCTGGGCACGGCTCGGGACAGCTGGAATGCCGCTATCGTCGAATACGAAATGGTTCAGAAAAACCTGCTCGAACGCGCCGAAGCGAACCTCAATCTGGCGATGCTGTATCAGGCCAGCGGTCGCAACGCTGAAGTCGAAGGCTTCCTGCGCGCGGCCCTGCAGTGCGATCCGGACTTCTACCCGGCGCTGGTCACCCTGGTGCAATGGCTGGAGGTCAACGGTCGCAGTCAGGAAGCCCATGCCCTGCTGGCGCAAAGCCTCAAGGACCACCCCGACTCAGGCCTGCTGCAACACACCCAGGGCCTTGCGCTGATTCGCGCGGGCCAGGCCGCTCAAGCCATGCCGTACCTGCGCAAGGCCGCGCAACTGGAACCACAGAGCGGACAGTTCGGCTATGTGCTGGCGGTGGCCCTGCATGACAGCGGCAAGATTGACGAGGCGTGCGCAGAGCTGGAACGGTTGTTGAAAGAACAACCGTCCAACCGCAATGCCCGCTTGTCGTTGATCCGGTACTACCTGGACAACGGCCAGGAACCCAAGGCGCAGGTTCTGTTGCAGGGCTGGAAGAAAATGAACATGGGCGATCCGGCACTGAAATGATGCGGGGCTCAAAGGCCTGTCTGACCTGAGTTTTTTATCGGCATTACCGACGTCATCGCGAGCAAGCTCGCTCCCACAGGGTCATGTGTCGTTGATCAAAGGCTCAGCCACGATCCCGGGGAATCAGGCTCTGCAACTGCTGCGCCAGAAGATTCGCATCGAACGGGAAGATATCCGGATCCTTCAGTCCATTGGTCTTGCGCCACTGCCAGCTACGCGACGGTGGTTGGCAAACCAGCGAGACACTGCCGAAACGCGCAGCGGTCAATCCCATCACCGCCAATGAAATCTGCCCACCTGCCCCCATGACTTCCGGGACAAATTCCACCGGTCTGCCGGCAATCACAATGGACAGTTTCTCGGTCTTGAATGGCGATGTCTCGACAGGAATGCTGGGGCCCGAGGCGACATACGCTTCGCGGTTCACTTCCAGCAGGTTCGGCGCCTGCACCGGCTCCAGCCATTGCTGAATCTGATCGAACAACTCATTAATGCAGGTGGCCCAAACCGCCGATTGCGACTCGAACAGTTGCTTCTTGTGTGCTTCGCTTTCGGCGTAGTGGCGCAGCATTTCACCCAGTTGCTGTACATCGTCCATTGCAGTGTTCCTTTGGTTGCAGCGGTGCTACGGACTTTGAGCATGGCAGATGCGTGCAGCCGGTGTGCAACTAACAGCCGGGAGGTACGCCAGAGGTTCGCCCTGGGCGGCTGACTCAACCGGCCTTGGGCGGGCGACGCAGGCGCGCCATGCTCAAGGTGTCCACCAGCACGCCGTCGCGCACGGCGTAATCACGGAACAGGCCCTCGGTTTCGAAGCCGAACTTGCGGTACAGGGCAATGGCCGCTTCGTTGTCGGCGTACACCGAAAGCTCGATGCGCTGCAGATTCATCCAGTTGTCAGCGATATCCAGTGCCGTCGCGACCAGCTTCGAACCCACGCCCTTGCCCTGCCACGCCACCGCAACGCCCATACCGAAACTGCCGGCATGGCTGCGACGAATGCGTGAGAACTGCTCCAGGCCAATGTTACCGATGACCGTCCCTTGATGCAGGGCCACCACTTTCACCAGGCGTTCGTTATCCAGCGCCAGGCGACTGCGCCAGAGCTCGGTGGACTGAAACGGCATTTGCAGGGTTTGTCGGGCGATCTGCGGGTCGTTGTACAGCGCCGTGATGCCTTCGATATGGGACTCGTTGAAGCGTTCGAGGGTGATAACGGGTTCGGTGGCTGGCATGGGTGAATCATCCTTGAAGCAGACATGGCCGCTCACTCTATCCCGAACGAAACCTTTGTGGCGAGGGAGCTTGCAGTCTATTCAAGCGATCTTCATTCAAACCACGCCCGGCGCTCGCTGAAGGTGTTTTCGATCAACTCGACGATCATCCGTACCTGCGCATCGTCCCCGGAATGGGCATTGACCGCCATCCACACCTGACGTCGCATCGGCTGGTCAAACAAGCCCGGCAAGGCAACCAGCCCGCGGTCGAAGTGGCTCATGTAGTGCGGCAGCAGGCCGATGCAGGCACTGCAACGGATCATCTCCAGCATCAGCTCCCAGGATTGCAGCTGCACCGCTCCGGCCAGGCGCTGATCCACCAGCGCATTCCATGGCCGCAAGCTTTCAACCTGGCCGTCCTGCTGCCATTGCACCAGGAGAAAACCGGCCAGGTCATCCAGGCATTCCGGCCTGGAAGCGACCCGCGAGTAGCGCTTGGCAATATGCGGCAGGTAATCCAGTTGCACCAGACGCCGGGGTTCAGTGGTGGCAAAGCTTGGCCCCGGTGATGGCGACTCGGTCTCGCCCAGCCACACCACCACGTCGGCGCTGACCGCCTGCAATGACAATTCGCTGTCGAGCGTGATGATGTCCAGCCGCACGCTGGCGTTGCGCCGCAGCAGTGTAACCAGGCCGCGTCCGAGAAGGTCATGCAGGATCGAATCCGCCACGGCCAGCCGAATCAACGGCTGCTCGATCACCGGTAAATTGCGCTCATGGGCCAGGGCGATCAATTGTGCGTGCAGCCGCAAGCCATCGCGGCTGAGGCTGAATCCATTGTCGGAATGAACGAACAGCGAACACTGGAGTTGCGTCTCCAGCAGCACCAGTTGCCTGCGCAGGCGGGTGGCCTTGAGGTTGAGACTGCGGGCGGCCTGCATGAAGCAACCGCAACGGGCGCTGGCGGTGAAACACAGCGCCAGTTCGGGGTCGATACCTGCTGCCAACTGGCGCCAGGAGGGGTTTTTATCAATGGCTACACGATACTCGGTAGCCCCCAGGCGGGTGCTGGTTTCCATGACTGACATCTAAGACTCCCTGTCGATCTGACACTGACAGTTACATCCTGCGGATCGTTCATGAACCTGGCATGACAAAGACTCAGGTGCTGGGCGTCTGGCGAAAGCTCACGGCCAGGCGGTTCCAGCTGTTGATGGTGGTGACGGCGATGGTCAAGTCGACCATTTCGCTTTCACTGAACTGCTCCCGGGTTTGGGCGTAGACATCGTCCGGCACGTGGCTTTCGCAGAGCAAGGTGACCGCCTCGGTCCAGGCCAGCGCGGCTCTTTCCCGCGGATTGAAAAAATTACTGTCGCGCCAGACCACTATGCAATAGAGGCGCCGATCGCTTTCGCCCAGGCGCCGTGCATCCACCGAATGCATGTCGGTGCAAAAGGCACAGCCATTGAGCTGCGAAGCGCGGATCTTGATCAGGTGCAGCAGGCCCTGCTCGATGCTCAGGCTGCTGGTCAGGGCCTCCATCGCGATCATGGCTTTCATCGCTTTGGGGGACGCGCTGTAGTAATCCAGGCGGGGGGTCATGGAGCGATCTCGTGCAGCAGTGATGTGATTCTCACGGTAGTCGCTGGCGCGGGGGCATGACAGATCCAATCAGGCGAATTCTCCGGGGACCACCGCCGCCAGACCAATTGACGGTTTTTCCACTGCACAACTTCTGCACGACAAGCGGATAGGGGTAATCTTGCGCGACGCACACGCGCCTCAACAGCCCCGGAGCCTCGCCGGTATGGAACTACATGTTGTCATCAACGGCCGCAAGGACCTGGCCGGCCAGCTGTACAACCAACTGCGCAGCGCCATCGAGTCCGGTCGCCTGACCGCCGGGACGCAACTGCCGCCCAGCCGTTTGCTGGCCGAGCAATTGGGTATTTCGCGCAAGACCATTTCCGATACCTACGCCCAGCTGACCTACGAAAACTTCCTCACCGGCGTGGTCGGCAAAGGCACTTACGTCAACGCGCGCACTTCGAAGGTGCAGCGTAAACAGAGCCATTGCGAGCTTGCCGGTTTCGAGGTGATCGAGTCCTGGCGCAACCTGCCGGTGTTTCTGCGTCACCCGACGCTTGAGGGCTCGCTGCGCTACGACTTCATCGGCGGCGCCACCGGCAAGGGCCAGTTCCCCCAGGATGACTGGCGACGCTGCACCTCTCACGCACTGCGCCAGATTGCCGGTTCCAAAGGCCTCTACAGCCTGCCAGAGGGCTTGCCCGCCCTGCGCAACGCCATTGCCCGGCACATCGCGTTCTCCCGCGGGGTCAATTGTCAGGATGAGGACGTGGTGGTGTGCAACGGCGCGCAGCAGGCGCTGGACCTGATCGCCCGGGTGCTGATCAGTCCAGGCAGCCTGGTCGCCATGGAAGACCCAGGCTACCCGCCGGCGCGGCTGCTGTTCGGCAGCCATGGCGCCACGGTGATTGGCATGCCGGTGGACGCCGAAGGCATTGTGGTGGACCAGATTCCTCGCGGTACGCGCCTGATCTACGTCACCCCTTCGCACCAGTTCCCGCTGGGCATGCCGATGAGCCAGGCGCGTCGGGTAGCCCTGCTGGCCAAGGCCCATGAGCTGGGCGCGATCATCATCGAGGACGACTACGACAGCGAATTCCGCTACGAGGGCCGTCCTGCCGATTCCCTGCAAAGCATGGATGAACGGGGGATCGTCGCTTACGTCGGAACGTTCTCCAAAACCCTGTTGCCGGAACTGCGTCTGGGCTATGCGATCCTGCCGCCAGCGATCCTCGAGGCCGTGGTGCGTGCCAAACAGCTCACTGACCTGCACACTTCGACCCTGCCGCAATGGGCGCTGGCCAAATTCATCGCCGAAGGCTGCCTGCTCAAGCACATCCGGCGCTGCCATGCGATCTATGCCGGGCGCCGCGAACGAATCCTGGCGCGCATGGCCGGCGATCTCTCGCCCTGGCTCGAGGCGGTGCCGACCACCGCCGGTTTCCACATGGTGGTGATGTGCAAAGTGCCGATGGATATTCCATTGGTGATCGAACTGGCGAAAAAAGTCGAAGTCGGGCTCTATGCCATCGACAGCTTTTTCTATCAGCAAGCGCCCAGGGCCGGGCTTTTCCTTGGTTTTGGCGCCATCGAAACCCTTGACATCGACATTGCCCTGGACCGTTTGCGCGACATCCTGCAGCAGGTGGCCTGACGGATTGGCCTGTGGCTTTATCCGGCGATTGGCTATTGGCGGTCCCGAGGGTCAGGCCTATCCTGCATAGGCGTTATCCCTCAATGAGCAGGACTCGTCCGGCTTGATTCAGGAGTGTGAGCAATGTCCCATGAAGTGATCAATACCGTACAGGTACAGGCCGCCGCCGGCCGCTCGGATGAACTGGGTAAGCAACTGCAAAAGATTGTCGAAACCCTGCGTGAACTACCGGGCTGCGAATCCTATATGGTCGACCGCTGCCCCGAGGACACCAATCGCTGGACCGTCAGCGCCCACTGGCAATCGGAAGCGGCCATGCGATCGCATTTCAACTGCCCGCAGGTCCAGGGTTTTATCAGCCTGATCGATAGCCAACTGGCCAATGCCGTGGACTTCAACAGCTTTCCGATCGTTTAACCAATTCCTGTGGCGAGGGAGCTTGCTCCCTCGCCACAATTTTTTCTCCATTGGCCCGCAATCCTCTGCAATTGGTCCCCTCGCCTTCCCGAATATTGGCTGTTTAACCTCTACTACCTGCGCACTACTGTTGTTTTCGACAACTAACCCACCGCAGGTAAAGAACCATGTACGTGTTGCGCTTCTGTGCTGCCCCCCTTGCCGCCCTGGCCCTGATATCTTGTGCATCGGCCTTTGCCCATGATCCTTCGGAAAAGGTCACTGTCCTGCAGGACGAAATGCTGAAGAACGTCCCCGGTAAAAAAGCGCTGATGATCGAAGTCGATTACCAACCCGGTCAGTCTTCCATCGCCCACAAACACGATGGCACCACCATGGCCTATGTCATTTCCGGAGAAATCACCTCCCAGGTGAAGGGCCAGCCAGCGAAAACCTACAAGCCCGGTGAGTTCTGGTATGAGCCGGCGGGTTCGGAACACATGGTGTCGAAAAACGCCAGCGCGACCAAGCCGGCCAAGTTGCTGGTGTTCATGGTATTGGCCCCCGACGAGAAAGTGTTGATCCCATTGGAACACTGATGGCTGAACGTACAGCTATAAATAAAAAGGCTCGAATCGCGAATTCGGGCCTTTTTATTTCCTCACGCAATTAACCGAAGACTTTTAAACCAAACAAAACTATTGGCCACCTGACAAGTGCAGATATTGGCCATTTAAATAAATCAACCAGGGTTTAGTCTTGAGTCACCGCCGGAACAGCACCGGCAACTTTAACTTTCGACTAATATTGTTTCACTGGAGAAACACCATGAAACTTACGCTTGCCAGTACGTTGACCATGGCTGCTGTATTAACCGGCTGCTCGATCCCCACCGCGCCCACGGCGGTCTCTTCGCTGAACGGTATCTTCACCGAACCGGTGGGCCGCAGCGGTGCCACCAGCATTACCAACGGTAGCCATGTTTCGTTGGGCGTTATCTACAGCCAATCCACTCAGACCAATCGTGCCTACCTTCGGGACTATCGAGCCAACGCCGGCACCGGTTTCGGCCAGAGCCTGCTGGTGCAGCCGATTCATGACGCCTACGTAGCCACCTCCAGGCCAGACCTGGCGGTGGATTGGGTCAAGGCCTCCCTGCAGCGGCAATTTGGCTCGGTTATCGTATACCCGGACATTCAGAGCCTCAGGGCAGCGAAACCGGATGTGATGGCAGTGGTCGACACCCGAAGTCAACTGATGACCTCGCGCAGTTCGGATATCCAGGCGGATGTCAGTGCGGACTTTTATGACAAGAACTTCAACTACATCGGTACTGCACAAGGCCATGACGCCAAAGCACTCAGCCCGGTGTGGGCCGACTATAAACGCAGTGAAGAGATAGTTGCGGATATTAATGAACAACAGAATGTGCAAGTCAGGGCACTGCAAAAGTTTGACCAATCGCTCAGTAATTTACTGACCAGCCCGACAAGTAATGTGTCGATGATTGATAATAAATCAAGCCAGAAGTTGTATTGAAATCAATGCCCCCATCGCGGGTAAGCCCGCTCCCACAGTAATGGGTGTCTTACACACCACTCATGTACACCCATTTACTGTGGGAGCGAGCTTGCTCGCGATGGCGCCGGTACAAACACCACAAGATTCCCAGACAAAAAAAACCCCGCATCTCTCAATGCGGGGTTTTTTCATTCAACGCCTGATCAGGCAGCCGGTTCCAGCTCGGCGGCGACAGCGGCAGGCACTACCGCTTGACCGCTCAATGCCAGGTCCAGCAGTTCGCGGTTGGCCACCGCGTACATGGCGTAGTCGGTGCCGCTGGCGGCACGGATTTCCACCAGCATGGCACGCCAGCGTTCGATCATGCTGTCGTGCTGCGCCATCCACAGCGCCAAGCGTGTTTCCACGTCCTGGGTACCGTCGCCCTGTTGCAGGACCGAGATGGTGATCGCGCGTTGCTGCCAGTCGACGTCATCGCGGAACGCTTCACGGGCCAGGGCCTGCCAGTTGTTTTCAACCGGCAGAGCGCTGATCTGTTGCATGTACCAGGTGATGTCCAGCGCACTGCCCACGGCGAAGTAGGCCTTGGCCACGTCCGCAGGGTCCTGACCGGTCACGTCGGAGGCCTCGATGATCGGCAGCAGGGTGTACAGGTGCGAGGTGCCAGCCACCATGCGCGCCAGCAACTCCGGTACACCGGCTGCGACGTACGCCTGGTAACGGGCCTGCCAGGTTTCGCGGATCTCGCCACTGAGCAGCTCGTCGAGCTTGAGGCCCAACTCCTTCAGGTGCGGACCGAAGTGGGCGACGTCACGGGCAGCGTTCTGCTCGTTGCGACGGGCACGCAGGAACCAGCGCGTAGCGCGACGGCCCAGACGCATCAGCTCGTCCATCAGCTCCAGTTGCACGTCGGCGGAGACCTGGTAGTCCAGGTTCTCGATCTGACGGAACCAGTGCGGGAGATGGAAAATGTCGCGCACGATCACGTAGGCGCCGGCCACGTTCGCCGGGCTCATGCCGGTCGACTCTTTGAGTCGTTGAACGAAGGTAATGCCCATGTGGTTGACCAGATCGTTGGCGATCTGGGTGCTGACGATTTCACGCTTCAGACGGTGACGACGCATGGCCGCGGAGAACTTGCTCACCAGGGTTGGCGGGAAAGCGGTTTCCATGTCGCGGGTCAGGTAGTCGTCGTCCGGCACCAGGGAGCCAAGCAACTGCTCCTTGAGGTCGATTTTGCTGTACGAGATCAGCACCGACAGCTCGGCGCGGGTCAGGCCGTGGCCTGCGGCGATGCGCTCGTTGATTGCATCTTCGGCCGGCAGGAACTCGATGGCGCGATCCAGCTTGCCGCGACCTTCCAGGTCGTTCATCAAGCGCTTGTATTCGGCAATCCGCGGCAAGGCGCGACGGGCAGCCAGGGACAGGGCCTGAGTCTGCTTGTAGTTGTTGCCCAGCACCAGACCACCGACTTCGTCGGTCATGCTCGCCAGCAACTGGTTACGTTGCTTGTCGGTCATGTCGCCGGCCTGAACCACTTCGTTCAGCAGGATCTTGATGTTCACTTCGTGGTCGGAGCAGTCCACGCCACCGGCGTTGTCGATGAAGTCGGTGTTGGAACCGCCGCCATTGAGGCCGAACTCGACGCGACCCAGTTGGGTCATGCCCAGGTTACCGCCCTCGCCCACGACTTTGCAGCGCAGTTCGTTGCCGTTCACGCGCAGTGCATCGTTAGCCTTGTCGCCGACATCGGCGTGGCTTTCGCTGCTGGCTTTCACGTAAGTACCGATACCGCCGTTCCACAGCAGATCCACCGGCGCCTTGAGCAAGGCGTTCAGCAGTTCGGTCGGGGTCAGCTTGTCGGCCTGGATGTCGAAGCGCTCTTGCATCTGCGGGGAAATCGCGATGCTCTTCGCGCTGCGCGAGAAGATCCCGCCGCCTTCGGACATGATGCTGGTGTCGTAGTCCGACCAGGCCGAACGCGGCAGGTCGAACAGGCGCTGACGCTCGGCGAAGCTCGATGCCGGCTCAGGGTTCGGGTCGATGAAGATGTGCAGGTGGTTGAACGCTGCGACCAGTTGCAGCTTGTCGGACATCAGCAAGCCGTTGCCGAACACGTCACCGGCCATGTCGCCGACGCCCACCACAGTGATGCTGTCTTCCTGGACATTGATGCCGCGCTCGCGGAAGTGGCGCTGTACGCCGACCCACGCGCCCTTGGCGGTGATGCCCATCTTCTTGTGGTCGTAACCGGCCGAACCACCGGACGCAAACGCGTCACCCAGCCAGAAGCCGTAGTCGATAGCGATGCCGTTGGCGATGTCGGAGAAGGTCGCAGTGCCCTTGTCCGCGGCCACTACCAGGTACGGGTCATCGTCGTCATGACGCACGACGTTGGCCGGTGGTACCAGGGCGCCATCTTTCAGGTTGTCGGTGATGTCCAACAGGCCCGAAATGAAGATGCGGTAGCAGGCGATGCCCTCGGCCGCGATCTCGTCACGGCTGCCGCCCAGTGGCAGGCGACGCGGCAGGAAGCCGCCCTTCGCACCCACCGGCACGATGACCGAGTTCTTCACTTGCTGGGCTTTTACCAGGCCCAGGACTTCGGTACGGAAGTCTTCTTCACGGTCGGACCAGCGCAGACCGCCACGAGCCACGTTGCCAAAGCGCAGGTGCACGCCTTCGACGCGCGGCGAGTAAACGAAGATTTCGAACTTCGGTACCGGCTTCGGCAGTTCGGGAATCAAGCGCGGGTTGAACTTGAAGCTGAAGTACGACTTGTTATGGCCGTTGGCATCGGTCTGGTAGAAGTTGGTGCGCAGGGTGGCCTTGATCAGGTCCAGGTAGCGACGCAGGATGCGGTCTTCGTTCAGTACCTGGACGTCGTCCAGGGCACTGTGAATCGCGTGTTCCAGGCGTTGCTGCTTGTCTCCCAGATCGTCGCCGGTCAGCTTGCGCGCCAGGTAGAAACGGGTCTTGAACAACCGGGTCAACTCGCGAGCGATGTCGGTGTGGTTGTTCAGGGTGCTGGCGATATAGCCCAGGTCGAAGCCCAGACGAATCTGCTTCATGTAGCGGGCGTAGGCACGCAGCAGCGCCACGTCGCGCCATGGCAGGCCGGCAGTCAGTACCAGACGGTTGAACGCGTCGTTCTCGGCATCGCCGCGCACGATGTGGACAAACGCGTCCTGCAGCGTGTCGTTGAGTTGCTGGATGTCGAGTTCCAGGCCTTCGGCGGCGGTGAACGCGAAATCGTGAATCCAGAACTCGCGGCCACTGTTGTGGCGCAGGCGGTACGGGAATTCACCCAGCACGCGCAGACCGAGGTTTTCCAGGATCGGCAGGACATCGGACAACGCCAGCGGGGTATCGGCGTGGTACAGCTTGCAGTGCAGCATGCGCTGGCCGGACACCTGGCCCAGCGGCTGGTAGAAGCTCATCACCAGCGGATTTTTTTCGTTGAGGCTCAGCAGGTGCTGCATGTCGACCACCGCCGAGTGAGCGGCGAAACGCTCGCGGTAGCCGGCCGGGAAGCCTTTCGGGAAGTCAGCCAGCACGTTGGTGCCGTGGGCTTCGCCGAAGCTTTCGATGGTCAGGGCGGCGTAGTCGTCCTGCCAGCTGCGGCAGGCCTGCACCACTTCGCGTTCCAGCAACAGCGGGTCGATGTCGAGACGGTTTTTCGGGTCGACGCGCAGGATCAATTGCACGCGGGCCAGCACGGACTCGGAGAAGAACGTCCAGAACTCGCAATCGGTCGCTTTCAGGCGATCCATCAGCACATGCTGGATCTTCTGGCGCACTTCGGTGGAATAGATGTCACGCGGCACGTAAGCCAGGCAGTAGCAGAAACGGCCGTACGGGTCTTTGCGCAGGAACACGCGAATCTTGTTGCGTTCCTGGATCTGCACGATCGACATCACGGTGCTGAACAGCTCGTCCACCGGGGTCTGGAACAGATCGTCGCGCGGCAGCACTTCGAGCACCTGCGCCAGTTCCTTGCCCAGGTGGGCCTTGGCCTGGAAGCCGGAACGGTGTTCGATTTCCTCGACCTTGCGGCGGATGTACGGGATCACTCGCACGCTCTCGCCATACACCGACGAGGTGTACAGGCCCATGAATCGGCATTCCTTGATGACCTTGCCGTTGGCGTCAACTTCACGGATCGACACGAAATCCGGGTAAGCCGGACGGTGGACACGGCTTGGGTGCGAAGCCTTGGCGAACGACAGCAGGGTCGGTTCGCGCAGGTAGTTCACGGCGTAGTCTTCGATGCGCAGGTCATCGTAGGTCAGGCCGGCGCGCAGCAGTTTGGTCAGGCCGAGGAAGGAGTCCTTGTCATAGACGATGTGGCCGCCATCGGCTTCATCGCTGACCACGAACTCTTCGTAGCCGAGGAAGGTGAAGTGGTTACCCACCAGCCATTCCAGGAAGCTCTTGATTTCACTCTTCTCGTCGGCATCGACGGCGAACTGGCTGTTGTCCAGCATGGTCAGGATGTCCTGAACCTTGGCCTTCATCGGTTCGAAATCGCCGACGGCAACGCGGACTTCACCGAGCACCTGTTCCAGCTCTTTGCTCAGGACATTGAGCTCGGCGGTGTTGGCGCAGCGGTCGATTTCCAGGTACATCAGCGACTCTTGCTGAATGTCGTCGCCCTGGGTGCCTTTCGGCAGGATTTCCAACAGCTCGCCCTTGCTGCCACGACGCACGCTGAGCACGGTGGTTTGCAGGGTATGGATGCTGTAGCCGCGGCGGTTCAGCTCGGTACGCACCGAGTCCACCAGGAATGGCAGATCGTGGTGCAGCACTTCGACCGCGGTGTGGGTCGACTGCCAGCCGTGGCGTTCGTAATCGGGGTTGAAGACGCGCACTTGCGGTTGCGCGTGATCGAAGCGCTCAAGCAAGCGCCATGCAGAAAGGGTGCAACCAGCGAGGTCGGACATCCGACGCTGGGTCAGCTCGTCAAGGGAAATGATGCCGAAGAATTGTTCAGCGAACAGCGCCACTTGTGGCAGTGCCTGTTCATTGATGTGCTGCGCCAGTGCCGCTTGCAGTTGGTGCTGGAAGTCGGCTTTGCTGGCTGCGGTGAAGAACGCCATCTGTGGTACTCCGCTTGGGCTTGTTATTGATGAAAGCGTCGCGTGCAAAAACCCCTTGCGGGGCGGTCCGTCACCCGGTTCCTGATTCTCGGGCAGAGGAAACAGGGCGACAGGTGGATGAAGCTGGACGAGACACTCAGGTCACATTCACCGTCCGTGAATGGGCATCTGCAAAAACGACTGGGCTGCGTGCAGCGCAATGTCTTTACGGGTGCTCATCCGTTGCGCAGCTTAACGAGTGCGGCAAGACCCGTGCTTGCGGTGCTGCGACATATTCGGTCAACGGTACGCTGCTCAAGGCATGCGCATCGAACAACACTAGCATTCGCACAGGAAAATGACGGTTTTCCGTCCGGTTTTACGGGACTTGAGTACCAGAAATGACCAGTAACACTCTATCCGTCCACGACCGGGTCTTTGACACTCGGACGAGCAGAAATCTCCGCGGGCTGGCAAAATCGCCCTTTGTAGCGTTTACCACGCCCGCCGGGCCAGGAATTTCCCATGAAAATGAAAACCGCCCTCTTGATCGTCAACCCTTGCGATGACGAAGAAGACAACATGGCCATGCTCTGCTGCCACAGCGACCAGGGCGAAATGTTCCTGATGAGCCGCTACCCCGATGAAGACGAGCTGGAAATCACCCTCGACGGCGAGCCTTCGACCCTGGATGGCGTGAAAGTCACGCTCAGTCCTAACCTGTTGAAGATCGAAATTGCGGCGGCTGATGCTGATGCGTTGAATGGGGATGATGTGCTGGAAATCACCTTCGATGCCGACATGACGGACCTGGCTGAAGTGGAAGAGACCTTGCAGAACATTCTTGAAGGGACTGGCACCTTTATCAGCCAGCTCTGAATATCAGCGCCTGTTCCGGCCTCATCGCGAGCAGGCTCRCTCCTACAATTGATCGTCGTACACCGTCAATGTAGGAGYGAGCCTGCTCGCGATGGGGCCGGCACAGCCACCCAACCACTCCCCTGCTACGAAAATCCAGCAATTACCCCAACCATTTCCCCCACTTTGCACAAAATGCCGTTAGTCGCCGCCCCCCGCGATGGATTAAAGTAACGCCCCCAGCCCTGGCGTACTTCGAACGTCCTCGGCCACCCTTTTGCAGGAACAGTCATCGATGGAACATCGTGAAGCGCTACTCGCGCTGCGAACCTTTCTTTCAACGCAGATTCTCGGCCAGGAAAAACTCATCGAGCGCTTGCTCATCGCCCTGCTCGCCGACGGCCACATGCTGGTCGAGGGCGCCCCTGGCCTGGCCAAGACCAAGGCCATCAAAGAACTTGCCGAAGGCATCGAAGCCCAGTTCCACCGCATCCAGTTCACCCCTGACCTGTTGCCGGCCGACATTACCGGTACGGAAATCTACCGCCCGGAAACCGGCAGTTTCGTGTTCCAGCAAGGCCCGATTTTCCACAACCTGGTGCTGGCGGACGAAATCAACCGCGCCCCAGCCAAGGTTCAGTCGGCCTTGCTCGAAGCCATGGGCGAGCGGCAAGTCAGTGTCGGACGCAGCACCTATGAACTGTCGCCCTTGTTTTTGGTGATGGCCACACAGAACCCTATCGAGCAGGAAGGCACCTACCCGCTGCCCGAAGCCCAGCTCGACCGCTTCCTGATGCACGTGAAGATCGGTTTCCCGGACGCGACGGTTGAACGCAAGATCCTGCAACAGGCCCGTGGCGAAGCCCTGAACGGCGAAGCGAAACCTGAGCGTCGGGTTACCCAACAGACGATCTTCGCCGCACGCAAGGAAATCCTCGGCTTGTACATGGCCGACGCCGTGGAGGAATACCTGGTGCAACTGGTCATGGCCACCCGCACCCCGGCCAAGTTCGATCCGGAAATGGCCGAGTGGATCGCCTACGGCGCCAGCCCGCGCGGTTCGATTGCCCTGGACCGCTGCGCCCGCGCCCACGCCTGGCTGGCCGGGCGCGACTTCGTCAGCCCGGAAGACATACAGGCCGTGCTGTTCGACGTGCTGCGCCATCGCATCATTCTTTCCTTTGAAGCCGAAGCCGCTGGCATCGACCAGGACCGGGTGGTCCAGCGGATTCTCGACGTCGTAGCCGTCGCTTGACCCCGATGAAAGCCAGCCTGCCGCCCGAACCGGGCATCCGTGTCAGCCTCGCCGACCTGATCGAGATGCGCCATCGCGTGCGCGAAGTGCAGCTGTTTTCCACGCCGAGCCAACGCAGCCCGCTGATCGGCCTGCACCATTCCAAATTGCGCGGCCGTGGCGTCGACTTCGATCAGGTACGGGTCTATCAGGCCGGCGACGATGTGCGCACCATTGACTGGCGCGTGACCGCACGCACCCAGGAGCCTCACACCAAGCTGTTCCACGAAGAACGTGAGCGGCCGATTTTCATCATGGTCGAACAAAGCCGCCGGCTGTTTTTTGGCTCGGACCTGATGTTCAAATCAGTGCTCGCCGCACAGGCCGCGAGCCTGATCGGTTGGGCAGCCCTGGGGCATAACGACCGGGTCGGCGGGCTGGTGTATGGCGACAATCAGCACTACGAAATCAAGCCTCGGCGCAGCAAGCAAAGCCTGCTGCAGCTGCTCAATCGGCTGGTGCGGGTCAATCAGTCGCTCAACAGCGAAAGCGAACCGGACCGTGATGCCTTTGGTATCGCCCTGCGCCGCGCCCGGGAAGTGTCCCGCCCGGGCAGCCTTGTGATTGTGATTTGCGATGAACGCGCGCTTTCGGAAAGCGCCGAGCAACAGCTGAGCCTGTTATCACGTCATTGCGACCTGTTGTTGCTCCCGGTGTCCGATCCGCTGGATCATGCCCTGCCCGCCGCGGGACTTTTACGTTTCGCCGAGCGTGGAGCGCAACTGGAACTCGATACGCTGAATTTCGACCTGCGCCAGACTTACCGGGCTCAGGCCGAAGCACGCATCGCTCGCTGGGAGCTGCTCGCGCAGAAACTACGGGTACTGATGATGCCTTTGAGCACTCAGAGCGAGATGGTCGAACAACTGCGCGAATACCTGAACCCACAGAAACCGGGGAAAGGTCGATGAGCAGCCTTGATCAACTGCAACCCCTGATATCCCCGCCACCGGTGGAATTCTGGCCTCCGGCACCGGGTTGGTGGTTGCTGCTTTTATTGGTGCCACTGATCGGTTTGGGCCTGTGGAAGCTGCGTCGCCTTATTCTGGACAAGCGCCCAGTGGTACGTGCTGAACAGCCGCTTGACCCGGTGCGTCTTGCCGCCCTGGCGGAGCTGGCCTTGATGCCCAAACCCTACGACGGTGCGCCAGCCGGTGCCTGGCTGCAGCAACTCAACGGCTTGCTCAAACGCCTGTGCCGCAACCATTACCCCTACAGCCAGAGCCATACCCTCAACGGCCGCAAATGGCTGGCGTTCCTCGACAACCGCTGCCCGGCGGCCGGGCTGACTCGCTGGATGGTGCTTGTGGAGGGCGCCTACAAACCCGAATGCAAGCTCGACGACAAGGCGATCGCCGGCCTGACCCAGGCCGTCGACACATGGATTCGCAAGCATGTTTGAATTTGCCTGGCCGTGGATTTTTGCCCTTCTGCCGCTGCCGTGGCTGATGCGCATCGTATTGCCGGTGGCCGACAGTGGCGAACCGGCACTCAAGGTCAGCTTCCTGAGCGATCTCGAAGGCCTCGCCGGGCGTCGCGCCCGGGCCAACCTGCCGGCATGGCGCCAACAGACGCCGTTCATTTTGCTGTGGCTGTTACTGCTGGTCGCGGCGGCGCGCCCGCAGTGGCTCGGCGAACCCTTGCCGATCGCCGCCAGCGGCCGCGATCTGCTGGTGGCGGTGGACGTTTCCGGCTCCATGGATTTCCCTGACATGCAGTGGCAGGACGAAGATGTGAGTCGACTGTCGTTGGTCCAGCACCTGCTCGGCGACTTCCTCGAAAGTCGCGAAGGTGACCGCGTCGGCCTGATCCTGTTTGGCAGCCGGGCCTACCTGCAGGCACCGCTGACCTTCGACCGCCACACCGTACGCGTCTGGCTCGACGAAGCGCGCATCGGCATTGCCGGCAAAAACACCGCCATCGGCGATGCAATCGGTCTGGCCCTCAAACGCCTGCGTTTGCGTCCTGCAACAAGCCGCGTGCTGATACTGGTCACCGACGGCGCCAACAATGGCGGTGAAATCGATCCGCTCACCGCCGCCCGACTGGCGGCCCAGGAAGGTGTGAAAATCTACCCGATCGGCATCGGTGCCGATCCGGAACAAAGTGGCTCCGTGGGGTTCCTCGGTGTCAATCCGAGCCTGGACCTCGACGAGCCGTCCCTGAAAGCCATCGCCGAAGCCACCGACGGCCAGTATTTCCGCGCCCACGATGGCAAGGAACTGCAATCGATCAAGGACACCCTTGACCAACTGGAGCCCGTGGCCCAACAACCCACCCAGGCCCGCCCGACTCAAGCGTTGTATCACTGGCCGCTCGCCTTGGCGCTGTGCTTGAGCATACTGCTGGTGGTTCCCGTACTCTGGCCGGACAACCCGTTGCAACGCCTGTTTACCAAGGATCTGTATTTGCAAACGCAATTGCTGCCCGACTGGCGCCAGCGTCTTAAACGCCTGCGTCTGCGGAGGCGCCGATGAGTGCGCTGTGGCCCTACTGGTTCCGGCCCTGGTGGCTACTATTGCTGCCGGTGCTTGGCTGGTTGCTCTGGCAACTCTGGCACCGCAAGAAGCGCGCCGGGCGCTGGCAGATGATCCTGCCGCCGGCCTTTCACTCGGCACTGCTCAGCGGCGGCAGTGGTCGCGACAGTAAACTGCCCTGGGTCGCGCTCGGCGTGGCGTGGCTGTTGACCGTGCTCGCGCTGTTGGGTCCGGGTTGGGAACGCGTCGAGCAAACCAGCCAGAAACCCGCGGACCCGTTGGTGGTGGTTCTTGAACTGACCCCGGAAATGCTCGCCACCGACGTCACGCCCAATCGGCTGGAACAGGCCCGGCGCAAGCTGTACGACCTGCTGCAGATCCGCAGCGACGCGCAAACCGCCATTGTCGTCTACGCCGGCAGTGCCCACACGCTGGTACCGCTGTCAGATGATCTTTCCACCAGCCGCAACCTGTTGGATGCGCTGAAGCCGTCGTTGATGCCAGAGCCCGGTCATCGCGCCGATCTGGCGGTACTCAAGGCCCTGGCGCTGCTCGAACAGGCTGCTTTGGGCGACGGTCGGATCCTGCTGATGGGTTCGTCCCTGACCGAACCAGAGCGGCTGGGCATCCGTCGCGCGCTGAACGGCAAATCGACTCAATTCCTGATGCTCGGCATCGGCACCGCCGAAGGCTCGCCCATCACCCAGGAGGACGGCAGTTTCCTCAAGGATGAACAAGGCGCAATTCTCGTGCCGCGCCTCGACGAGCCCGGCCTGAAAGGCTTTGCCAACGACCTGGATGGACGCTTTCGCCAGGCGCGCCTGGACGATAGCGACCTGCACGCCCTTGGCCTGCTCGACGGTCCACGCAATTTGCGCAACGACGGTCAGACCTTGCGCCTCGACACCTGGGCCGACCAGGGTTACTGGCTGCTGCTGCCACTGCTGCTGCTCGCGGCCTGCGCAGGACGTCGTGGTTGGTTGCTGTGTCTGCCGCTGCTATTGGCGCTACCGCAACCCGGCTATGCCTTCGACCTCGCAGACCTGTGGCTGCGTCCTGATCAACAAGGCGTGCAATTACTCAAACACAAGCGTCCGGCCGAGGCCGCCCGGCGCTTCGAAGACCATCAGTGGCAAGGCGTGGCGCTCTATGAAGCCGCAGACTACGCCGGCGCCGCCGAGCGGTTTGCCGAGGGCAACGATGCCCATGCCCACTACAATCGGGGCAACGCCCTGGCCAAAAGTGGTGAGCTGGAGGCCGCCCTGGACGCTTACGAACAGGCACTGGAACGTCAACCTGATTTGCGTCCGGCACTGACCAACAAGGCGCTGGTGGAACGTCTGCTCAAGGAGAAAAACACTCCCCCCCCTCCTGAGCCAGACGCAGCCAGCAACGCCCGGCCCGAAGCCGAATCGCAGGAACCACCGCCCGGTGCTGCTGCCCAACCCTCGAGCAGCGACGATGGGCAACCGCCCAGCCCGGGTGAGCAACAACCGCCCACCACACCGCCGAAACCGGGAACCAACGAAGTACCAGGCAGCGAACTGGGTGACGAACAACACACCACACCACCCTTGCGCCCGGCCACCGGCGGCATCGAAGGTGAACAGCGCCAGGCACTGGAGCAGTGGCTGCGGCAGATTCCGGATGACCCTGGTGAACTGCTCAGGCGCAAATTCTGGTACGAACAGCAACAACATCAGGATCAGGAAGAAACTCGATGACCCGCTTCACCGTTTTATTGCTCGCGCTGCTGCATGGCCTGTTGTTCTGCGCGGTTCAGGCACAGGCAGCAGAGCTGGTCGCCAGTGTGGACCGCAGTCGCCTGAGCTCAGGCGAGACGGTCGAGCTGACCCTGGAATCCACCGATGTCACTCAGTTCGGCAAACCCGACCTGGCACCGCTGGAGCCGTTGTTCGAAGTGCGCGGCACACGCCAGGTCAACCAGTTGAACACCTTAAGCGGCGAAAACCAGGCCGCCACGCGGTGGATCGTCACCCTCCTGCCCCGGCAAAACGGCAGCGTGGTGATTCCGCCACTGCAACTGGGCGAACTGCAGAGCCAGCCGATCACCCTGCAAGTGGTCGAGAGCGAAACACCGGACAACTCGAACAAACGGGCCCCGGTGTTCATCGATGCCAGCCTCGATCAAACCAGTGTGTACGTTCAGGCTCAGGCGGTCCTGACCCTGCGTATCTACCATTCGGTGTCGCTGTACGACGACAGCAGCCTGCCCCCCTTGCAGATACCAGATGCGCGCATCGAACAATTGGGCGACTCACGCACCTACGAAAAAGACATCGATGGTCAGCGCCACGGCGTGATCGAAATGCGCTATGCGATCTACCCGCAACACAGTGGCGAACTGATCATTCCGGCGCAGATCTTCAACGCCGCGCTGGTCGATGCGCAACCGACCCAGGACGCCGCCCAAGGGCCGAAATCCGGCAAGCTGATGCCCGTCACCTCGACCGAACTACTGTTGACGGTCAAGGCCAAACCCATCACCTATCCGGCCGACGCACCCTGGCTGCCTGCGCGCAGCCTGAGCCTGAGCGAAAGCTGGAACCCGGAGCCGGACCACACCCAGGTCGGCGATTCACTGACCCGCAGCCTGACAGTGACGGCCGAAGGCTTGTCCAGCACCCAACTGCCACCACTGCCCGGCACCGATGTCGGCGGCCTGCGCCGCTATCCGGATCAACCGGTGCTCGGCAACCAGAACAGCGAACGCGGCCTGGTCGGCAGTCGTGAAGACCGCGAGGCCCTGGTGCCGACACGGACCGGCGCCATCGAGCTGCCCACCGTCGACCTGGTCTGGTGGAACACCTTTGAAGACCATCTGGAACACAGCAGCCTGCCGGCTCGCACGCTGCACGTGGCGGCCAATCCGAGCCTGGTGGTGGACACCCCGTCCGGCGCCTCACCGATCGATGCCAGCGCCGACAGCGAAGCGCTCTGGCGCTGGAAGCTCAGCACCTTGATCCTGGCCTGCACCACCCTGCTCGGCTTCGGCCTCTGGTGGCGTGGCCGCTGGCAACCGGCGGTGGCGCGTGTCGCGCAAACCGGCCCGAGCCCACGCACCGTACTCGACGACCTCAAGCGCGCCTGCCAGGCCAACGACTCCCACGCCACCCGCCAGGCCCTCGACGCCTGGGCCCGGCAACAACCGGAAACCCTGGCCGACATGGCCGCCCGCTTCGTGCCACTGTCCGACGCCCTCGACGGCCTGAACGGCGCGCTGTACAGCGAAACCGGCCAGTACTGGCAAGGTGAGGAGTTGTGGCGGGCGATCAAGGCAATCCCGATGGCCGAACGGGTGCAGGATCCGGTTGGTGAGAGTGGGTTGCCGCCGCTTTATCCCAAGTAAACACCGACCCTTGTGGCGAGGGGGCTTGCCTGTGGCGAGGGAGCTTGCTCCCGCTCGACTGCGCAGCAGTCGCATCCCGGTCGACTCGGACCTTTGGGTGTACTTCATCGCCGGGTAATGGGGCTGTTTCGCAGCCCAGCGGGAGCAAGCTCCCTCGCCACAGGTGTACGGTTCGAAGACATCCATGCAGCGACCAGACTTTTTTACCAGTAAACTCTCCCCCCTTTCGCCGCCTTCATTTTTCCCGCGGCCATTACCTATTTTGTAGCGGAGTCCGCCTTGCGCTTGTTTCACACCTCCGACTGGCACCTCGGGCAGAACCTGCACGGCCAGGATCGCGATTTCGAACACGGCTGTTTTCTCGAATGGCTGTTGCGCCAGCTGAAACTGGATCAACCGGATGTGCTGTTGATCGCTGGCGATATCTTCGACACGGTCAATCCGCCGGTCAAAGCCCAGGAGCGCCTCTACGACTTCATCGTCAGCGCCCACGAACAGCAGCCGTTGCTGACCATCGTGATGATTGCCGGCAACCACGATTCCGGCTCGCGGATCGAACTGCCCGCACCGTTGATGCGCCGCTTGCGCACTCATGCGCTCGGCCGCGTGCTGTGGCTGGATGACGGGCAACTGGACGCCGAGCGCCTGTTGCTGCCCTTGCCGGATGCCAGTGGTGAAGTCGCCGGCTGGTGCCTGGCGCTGCCATTCCTGCGCCCGGCGGAAGTCACCGGCGCGCATTTGGGCGACAACTATTTGCGCGGGATCGGTCAGGTGCATGAGTGGCTGATCGAAGCGGCCAACGCCAAGCGCCAGCCGGGCCAGGCACTGATCGCCATCAGCCACGCACACATGGCCGGCGGCTCGGTGTCGGAAGACTCCGAGCGCAGCCTGATCATCGGCAATGCCGAGGCCCTGCCCGCCAGCCTGTTCGGGTCGAGCATCAGCTATGTCGCTCTCGGCCACTTGCACAAGCCGCAGAAGGTCAACGGCGAGGAGCGCATCCGCTACAGCGGCTCGCCGATCCCCCTGTCGTTCTCCGAGATCAGCTATCAGCACCAAATTCTCGACATCAATCTCGACGGCGAAACCCTGCTCAGCGTCGAGCCGAAGCTGATCCCCCGCGCGGTCAACCTGCAACGTATCGGCCCGGCGCCATTGAGCGAGATCCTGCTGCAACTGGCGGACCTGCCGAACATCGACCTGTTGGCCGAGATCCAGCGCCAGCCATGGCTGGAGGTGCGGGTGCGCCTCGATGAACCGCAGCCCGACCTGCGCAATCAAGTGGAAACCGCCCTGCAAGGCAAGGCCGTGCGCCTGGTGCGCATCGCCGCCGAATACGCCGGTAACGGTGGCCGTGACGGTGCCAACGAAAACAGCACGCTGATCGAACTGGACCAGCTCACGCCTCAGGAACTGTTCAGCCGCGCCTGGCAGGACAACTATGGCAGCGAGGTCGACGAACAGACCCTCAAGGACTTTGCCGAGCTGTTGCAGGACGTACAGATGGAGAGCGAACAACCATGAAAATCCTCGCGATCCGCCTGAAAAACCTCGCCTCCCTGGCCGGGCCATTTGAAATCGACTTCACCGCCGAACCCTTGGCCAGTGCCGGACTGTTCGCCATCACCGGCCCCACCGGCGCCGGCAAAAGCACCCTGCTCGACGCCCTGTGCCTGGCGCTGTTTGGCGCCGTGCCGCGCCTGAACAACACCGGCCGTGACGCCAAGGTGCCGGACGCCGATGGCGAAATCGCGACCGGCGACCCGCGCACCCTGCTGCGTCGCGGCACGGGTGAAGGCTATGCGGAAGTGGATTTCGTCGGTGTCGACGGCCGCCGCTACCGCGCCCGTTGGGAAGCCAATCGCGCCCGGGACAAGGCCGCCGGCAAGCTGCAGGCCAGCCGCCAGAGCTTGCGTGACATCGATCAGGATCAATTGCTCGCCAGCCAGAAAGGCGAATACAAGACTCAGCTCGAAGCTGCGCTGGGGCTGAATTTCGAACAGTTCACCCGCGCGGTGATGTTGGCGCAAAGCGAGTTCAGTGCGTTCCTCAAGGCCGATGACAACGACCGCAGCGAACTGCTGGAAAAACTCACCGACACGGCACTCTACACCCGCCTCGGTCGTCGGGCCTTCGACAAGACCAAAGAGGCTCGCGAGGCGCACAAGCTGCTGCAGGATCAGGCCAGCGGTGTGACGCCGCTGTCGCCCGAAGCCCGCGCAGAACTGGATGAGCGCTTCAACCAGGCGCAACAACAACTCAAGACCCAACAGGCACAGCTCAAACAGCTTGAACTGCAGGACACCTGGCTCAAGGACCTGCGTCGATTGCAGGACGAACATCTGGCCGCCAGCGAACAACTGCAATCGGCACAGACCCACTGGGAGGCCCTGGCCAGTGAGCGCTTGAGGCTCACCCGCCTCGAACAGCTGGCCCCGCAACGGCACCAGTTCGCCCGTAAAGCCGAGGTCGAGGGGCTGCTGACACCCTTGGCGGCGCAAATTGCCTTGCACACGCAGCAGCACGGCGAACTCGGCGAGCGTCAGACGCAGCTCGAGCAACAGCTTAGCGCCGCCCGGATCGCGTTGAACGAAGCGCAACAACGGCAAACCGCCAGCGCGCCGCTACTGCGCCAGGCCTTCGAAGCGCAAAGCACCCTCGCCCGCCTCGCCAAGGACACCGCCCTCAGTGCCGAGGCAAAGCAAAATGCCGAGCAGGCCTGCGGCCAGGGCCAGAGCACGATTCAGACCTTGCTCGATCAGCAAACCCGGGGCGCCGGGGACTTGCAGCGCATCGCCACCGAGCTGGAGCAAAGCACGCATCTGGCTCCGCTGAGCGATGCCTGGAATGCCTACCGTGATCGCCTGCAACAGTTGGTGCTGATCGGCAACCGGTTGAATCAGGGTCAGGCCGAACTGGCCAGCCTCGAACAAAACGCCACGAGCACCGAACAAACGCACAGCGCACAGAAGCAGCAACTGGAGGTGCTGTTCAAGGAGGCCGGCGCCGAACCGGATGCCGTCGCCGAGCAGATCGGTATTCTGGGCAGCCTGTTGCAGGACAACCGCAAGCAACTGCGCGCCGTCGAAGACCTTGCGCGCCTATGGGCCAGCCAGCAGGACCTGGACAAGCGCGGCGCCGAGCTGCAACAACGCCAGCTCACCGCGCAGCAGGAACGTGAACGCCTGACCCAGGATGGGGTCAAGGCCAAGGCTGATTTGAGCGTTGCCGAACAGACCCTCAACGTCACCCGCGAACTGCTGGAGCGCCAGCGTCTGGCGCGCAGTGCCAGTGTCGAAGAGCTGCGCGCGCAGTTGCAGGACGACCAGCCATGCCCGGTCTGCGGCAGCAACGAGCATCCCTATCATCAGCCCGAAGCCCTGTTGCAAAGCCTCGGCCGTTTTGATGAAAGCGAACAGGCCAACGCGCAGAAGGCCGTTGACCTGCTCAAGGAAAAACTCACCGACTTGCGCGCCGAAGTCGGCGGGCTGATCGCCCAGCAAAAGGAACTGCTGCAACAGCAAGAGCAACTGGCGACTCAGCAGCAGGCCCTCGCCCCAAGCCTGGAAGCGCATCCGCTGGCTGCCCAACTGCTCAATCAGGATGCCGCCAAACGCGATGCCTGGCTCATTCAGCAAAACAGCCAGCTCAACCAGAGCATCAGCCAGGACGAGCAACGGCAGAGCGCGCTGCTCACCCTGCAACAGGATGCCGCACGCCTGACCCAGCAACTGCGCCATGCCGAAACCGCGCACCAGCAAGCGGCCCAGCACCTGAGCAATCAACAGCGCGAACTGGGCAACGACCGCCAGCGTCTGGACGAAGAACTCAGCGCATTCGCCCATCTGCTGCCAGCCGAGACCCTGCAAGCGCTGCGCGTCGAGCCGGCCGCGACCTTCATGCAGCTCGACCGGCAGATCGCCGAGCGCCTGGCGCAACTCGAGCAACAAAAGGAAGAACTGGCCGAGCAGCAACAGCGCCAGCAAAACCTGGAGAAGGAACAGGATCGCCAGCAAAGCCGCGTGCAGCAATTGCAGGCCGCCGAACAGCAGTTCAATGGACTGGCCGAGCAGCAACAGGCTTGCCAGCACACACTCGGGCAATTACTCGGTGAGCACAGCAGCGCCGAGCACTGGCAGCAGCAACTGGAACAGGCCGTGGAACAGGCGCGCAGCGCCGAAGCCAGCACCGCGCAGACGCTGCAAAGCGTCGTCACGCAATCAGTGCAACTCGCCGCCGAGCTCAAGGCCCAGCAGGAACGCCTGCACGCACTGGAAGGCGAAGAACGTGAGCTCGCCGGCAAAATCGGCGACTGGCGTGCCCGCCATCCCGAACTGGATGACGGCGGCCTCGAAGACCTGTTGCGCGTCGACGACACCCAGGTCAGCGAACTGCGCCACCGCTTGCAGCACAGCGAAAAAGCCATCGAACAGGCCAGCGTCCTGGTGCAGGAGCGCGACAAGCGCCTGCTCGATCACCAGACTCAACAGAACGGCAACCTCGATGCCGAGCAGTTGGCCAGTGCGCTGATCGACCTGCAAAACCTCGCCGTCACCAGCGAACAGCACTGCGCCGAACTGCGCGCCGAGCAGGCCGAGGACCAGCGCCGGCAGAACGTCAATCAGGCCCTGGCACAACAGATTGCCGACGCCTACAGCGAATACCAGCGCTGGGCGCGCCTGAATGCGTTGATCGGCTCCGCCACCGGCGACACCTTCCGCAAGATCGCCCAGGCCTACAACCTCGACCTGCTGGTGCACCACGCCAACGTGCAATTGCGCCAACTGGTGCGACGCTATCGCCTCAAGCGCGGCGGCAGCATGCTCGGGTTGCTGGTGATGGACACCGAAATGGGCGACGAACTGCGTTCGGTGCATTCACTGTCCGGTGGCGAGACCTTCCTGGTATCACTGGCGCTGGCCCTTGGCCTGGCATCGATGGCGTCGAGTACGCTGAAAATCGAATCGCTGTTCATCGACGAAGGCTTCGGCAGCCTCGATCCGGAATCCCTGCAACTGGCCATGGACGCCCTCGACGGCCTGCAAGCCCAGGGCCGCAAGGTCGCGGTGATTTCCCACGTGCAGGAAATGCATGAACGGATTCCGGTGCAGATTCAGGTCCAACGCCAGGGCAACGGCCTGAGCACCCTGGAGGTGAAATGAATATTCTGTATTCCTTCCGCCGCTGCCCGTACGCCATGCGCGCACGCATGGCCCTGCGTTATTCGGGTGTGGCCGTGGACATCGTCGAAGTCAGCCTGAAGGCCAAGCCCGCCGAAATGCTCGCGCTGTCGGGCAAAGGCACGGTGCCGGTGCTGAGCACCGATGGCCAGGTGATCGACGAAAGCCTCGACATCATGCACTGGGCCCTGGCGCAGAACGATCCGCAGGACTGGCTGCTCAAGGATGATCCTGTGGCAGCGGCGCAAATCGCCTCGCTGATCGAACAGAACGATCAGGTGTTCAAGGTGCACTTGAATCGCTACAAGTACGCCGAGCGTTATCCCGAGCAGCCGATGGAGGTTTATCGCGGCGAGGGCGAGGTATTTCTGCAAAGGCTGGAGGTATTGCTGGAAAGACGCGATTACTTGCTGGCCGATCATCCAAGCCTGGCCGACGTGGCGTTGATGCCCTTCGTGCGCCAGTTCGCCCATGTCGACCGCGACTGGTTCGCGCAGACGCCGTATCGGCGCTTGCAGGACTGGTTGCAGCGGTTTCTGGAGTCGGATTTGTTTACCGGAGTGATGCGCAAGTAAGCCGCCGCACACTGTGGTGAGGGGGCTTGCCCTAATGCCAGTCAGTTAAGGAGCAAAACCTGTGGGAGCGAGCTTGCTCCGGGCGGCGTTCCGACGATAGCGGACTGTCAGGTAACGCATGTGTTGACTGTGCGATCGTCATCGCGAGCAAGCTCGCTCCCACAGGGGGGCGGTGTTCGAAGCGTTAATTGATCGGCATTAGGGCAAGCCTCCTCGCCACAAAGCCTTTCATCGACAGTGGGCTTCAGGCCAACACCTCACACATCCCGAGCGCCGAGCAATCCACCTGGAACGGCCCGAAAACCACCCCTTCTGTCCTGATCGGCGGATTGCCGGTCAGCATGCCCTGGGCACTGGCGTTTTCGATGCTGCGGGCAATGTTGTGGTTGGCTTCGATGGCCCGTGCCACCGAGCCCGCCGAGCCCTGGCCGATCCCCAGCAGGGAGGATCCGTTGGTCATGAACGCCAGGAAGGCGATGACCCAGAGTCTGTGCCCTTTCATGCGCCGACGACTCCCGCGAGTTCAGCCTGATCAACGCCCGCGTTTTGCGCACGGTGTTCAAACTGGATGCCGGGATGAGCGACCTGGATCGGTGCTTCGAAGGTGGATTGCGACTGCGCCGAAAGGCTGACCAGCAGCACCATGGCAAGGTAAAGACCGATCGCCACATAGGCGCCGTATTTGGCAGAAGTGAGAATTGCGCTGGCCATGATGTTCTCCGCAGGCATGTTTCAATGCCCACAGAATCGATCAAAAAAGCTCGGGTAACCACTCAGGGTTATCCATAGTGACCATCAGCTTCATTGATCATTAAGCCAAACTATTTCAGTCTTCAATAAAACTCATCAAGCGCTCGCGGGCAGCATCCGGTTCACTCGGAACAGGGTCGACTGCCGACAGAATGGGGGTGGAATAGAGAAAAAGAAGAACCAATGCCAGACGCGTCACCATGCTGCCGATCCTTGCCGTGAGGAAGAGTCAAAAAATCAGCGTCAATTTAAACGCATGGCAATGTGATATCAAGCGCAACATTGATGTCAAAATGATACTGTCGCAAATGCGTTATGCAGGAGCGACATCACTCTGATCGTTTTCAACACCTGCGTTTCAACATCAGGGTCTTCGATCATCAGTGACTTCGCTCCTGCATAAAGGCAGGGTTGAACGCTCAGGCCTGGGTCTTGTGATCCAGCGCGGCGTAGAAGTTGGCGCTCTGTTGCAGATACTTTTGGGTGTAGCTCTGGGTGTGGGCTTTTTTGTCGCTGATTTCAACGTTGGCACTGGCTGGCAACGCAACGGTGGCAGAAATGGCGGAAGCGGCAATGACAGAGAAGATGTTGAAGTTCATGGCGGTATTCCTCGGATTCAGTTGGCTTGCTTGCCCGGTTGGGCCGTGAAGCAAACTTAACCCTCGAGGGTTCGTGCCTTGAAATGCTTTGTAGCAGTACCAGATATCAGCGTCATTGATAAAAGCAGGCAGGCCCCATCAACCGGGGCCTGCGGCTTAT
This sequence comes from Pseudomonas sp. P5_B3, assembly GCF_056400405.1. NCBI lineage: Bacteria > Pseudomonadati > Pseudomonadota > Gammaproteobacteria > Pseudomonadales > Pseudomonadaceae > Pseudomonas > Pseudomonas sp. P5_B3. Next base: position 81,346 of record NZ_JBFULI010000023.1, read on the forward strand.
TGACGCAGCAGAAACCTGAGGTCGCTCGGAGCGTCCATCGGCAGTTTTTGCACGGTCTTGCCCAGCAGACCAGTCCTGGCATCGCGTTCGACGACGACAATCTGGTTGCTCTTCTGATTGGCGATCAACAGGAATTTGCCACTCGGATCGAGGCTGAATTCCCGCGGATGATCGCCCTCCACCGCCCGCCGTTGCAGCTCCTTGAGGTGGCCGGTGGCCGGATCGATGGCAAACACCAGCAGTTGATTGGCCGTGCCACGGTTGCTGACGTAGAGGAACTTGCCGTCAGCCGAGGCGTGCAACGCCGCCGCAGCCTTGTCCGAGACGGGTTGCCCGGCAGCCAGATCAACCATCTGCGTCTGTTCGAGTCGGCCGTCGTGGTAATCGAACACCGCCACTTGCGCGCTCATTTCCATGGTCAGCCAGGCGTGTTTGCCATCGGCGCTGAACAGCAGGTGGCGCGGCCCGCTGCCCGGCGGCAGCTGCACGAATGCCGGGGTGGCCGGGGTCAACGGCAGTTGCGGGTTGGCCTTGGGGTCGAAGCGGTAGGTAAACACCTTATCCGCCCCCAGATCATTGGCGAACACGTATTTACCGTCCGGCGACGGGATCGCAGAATGCACGTGGGCCGAGGCCTGGCGCTCGGGATTGACCCGGCTCGCCGGGTGGCTGCTCATCTGCACCACCGGTTTGAGCTTGCCATCGGCCGCCACCGGCAATGTCGCGAGGGTGCCGCCCGGGTCTTCGGCCACCGAGTAATTGCTGACGAACAAATGGCTGCCATCGGTGCTGAGACTGGAATGGGTCGGCTCGTTGCCCAGGCTTTGCACCTGGCTGATCAGGATCAGCGCATGGCTCTTGGGATCAATCGCGTAACTGCTGACGCGCCCGACCGGATCGGTCTGACCCGGGCCATTCTCGTTGACCACGAACAGGTGTCGCTGGTCCTTCGACAGGGTCAGCCACGACGGGTTTTCGCTCTTGATCACTTGCAGGGGGCTGGCATCGATCTGCCCGGTGCTGCTGTCGAACGCCAGGCGGTAGATGCCCTGACTTTGACCGGCGGTGTAGGAGCCCACCAGCAGCTGATAGTCATCGGCGGATGCGACCTGGACGCCCATGGCGCCGATGCTGCCAGCCATCAACAGAGGCCAGAGGTTACGCATCGCCTTGGTCGTCATCTTCGTTGTCACCGCTGACGACATCGCCCAGGCACACCAAACGGTGTTCACCCGAGTTACCGGTGATCAACCAGCTTTGCAGCGAGGTGTCGAAGGTCGCGGTCTGGATCTGCACCGGGGTGAACTCCCAGTGTTTGGCCGCACGGCCATCCATGCATTCAATGTGCAGGTTATCGAACTCGTCGAGGGCGAATTCGAAGGCATGCAGCCCGTCGATCTCCACCATTCCGCAGTGTTCGAGGGCATTGAGCAAGGTGTCGGTTGGGGAAGTCATGGCAATCAGTCTTTGAATGAGAAAAACGCAATGATAGCTCATGCACCGCATTCCCTGTGGGAGCGAGCTTGCTCCGGGCGGCGTTCCGACGATGGCGGAACATCAGTCAACACTTACATCGACTGGACTGCCGCTATCGCGAGCAAGCTCGCTCCCACAGGGATTGTGGTCAGCCGTTAAAGCGCCTCGCGCGATGGTTGCCCATCCACCAGACGCTGGATACGCAGCGGATTGCCGTTTTTCAGCGCATCCGGCAGCAAGCTGTCCGGGTAGTTCTGGAAGCACACCGGGCGCAGGAAGCGATCGATGGCCAGGGTGCCCACCGACGTACCGCGCGCATCGGATGTTGCCGGGTACGGTCCGCCATGCACCATCGAATCGCAGACTTCCACGCCCGTCGGATAGCCATTGAGCAGGATTCGTCCGACCTTCTGTTCCAGCAACGCCGTCAGCCCGGCGAACTGTTCGAAGTCTTCCGGCTCGCCAATGACGGTGGCGGTCAACTGACCGTGCAGGCCGTTCAAGGCGGCCGTCAGTTGCGCAGGATCGGCCACTTCAACCACCACCGTGGTCGGACCGAACACTTCCTCTTGCAACACTTCATCGCCGTCGAGCAGCAGGCTGACATTCGCCTTGAACAGCTGTGGCTGGGCCTGATTGCCCTGCTGCGGACTGCCGGCGAGGTGCTCGATGCCCGGATGAGCGAGCAATTTTTGCAAGCCCCGGCCATAGCTACTCAGGGTTCCGGCGTTGAGCATGGTTTGCGCCGGCTGATCCCCCATCAACCCGGCCACTTGCTGCACAAAGGCGCTGAACTGCGGCGAGCGAATGCCAATCACCAGTCCGGGATTGGTGCAGAACTGGCCGCAGCCCTGAACCACCGAAGCCGTCAGGTCTCGCGCGACGGTGTCGGCCCGCACCTGTAACGCCTCGGGCAACACGATCACCGGGTTGATGCTCGACATCTCGGCGAACACCGGAATCGGTTGCGCACGTGCCGCAGCCATATCGCACAAGGCTCGACCGCCCTTGAGCGAACCGGTGAAACCTACGGCCTGAATCGCCGGATGCTTGACCAGCGCTTCGCCGACGCCAGCGCCGTAGATCATGTTGAACACACCTGCCGGCATCCCGGTTTTCCCGGCGGCGCGAATGATCGCGTCGGCCACCTGCTCGGCCGTGGCCATGTGACCGCTGTGGGCCTTGAACACCACCGGGCAGCCGGCCGCCAATGCCGATGCCGTGTCGCCGCCAGCGGTAGAGAACGCCAACGGAAAGTTGCTGGCACCGAACACAGCCACCGGCCCAAGGCCGATACGGTATTGACGCAGATCCGGGCGCGGCAACGGTTGCCGCTCCGGCAATGCCCGGTCGATCCGGGCGCCATAGAAATCACCGCGACGCAAGACTTTGGCAAACAGGCGCATCTGCCCGCTGGTACGTCCACGTTCGCCTTGAATTCGGCCTGCAGGCAATGCGGTTTCGCGGCAGACCACGGCGACAAAATCATCACCGAGGGCATCCAGTTCATCGGCAATGGCCTCGAGAAACTGTGCCCGCCGCTCCGCACTCAAGCTGCGATAGGCCGGGTACGCGGAAGCCGCCGCGGTGGCCGCCGCATCGACTTCCTGCGGGGTCGCCTGATAAAAATCGTCGGGCAAGGCCTCACCGGTGGTGGCGTCGACACTCTGCAACTTGATGCTGCCGGCGGCGCTGCGTTGGCCGCCGATGTAGTTGTGACCAAGGATCCGGGTCATGGGTACCTCCTCAAAGTGTGCCGACGGTGCCGGGTTCGAAAGCCGCTGCGACCGGTGCGATGCCATTGATCAATGGCGCGCCGAACTCGGCCTGGGTGATCTCGAACACGTCGCCCGGTTGCGTGCGAATGCCGTCGGCGAAGGACAGGGTCGCGGTGCCAAAGAAGTGAATGTGCACATCCCCCGGACGCAGGAACTGGCTGTATTTGAAATGATGGAATTCGAGGTTGGCGAGGCTGTGGCACATGTTGGCCTCGCCGCTGAGAAACTCGTTCTGCCATAGCACTTCGCCGTCGCGCAGAATGCGGCTGGTGCCCGCCAGATGCTGCGGCAGTTCGCCGACCCGCAGTTCCGGGCCATAGCTGCAGCTGCGCAGTTTCGAGTGGGCCAGATACAGGTAGTTCTTGCGCTCCATGACGTGATCGGAGAACTCGTTGCCCACGGCAAAACCCAGGCGATACGGCTGGCCGTCGTGACCGATCACGTACAGGCCAGCGATCTCCGGCTCTTCACCGGCGTCCTCGGCAAACGGCGGCAGGGGAAACGGCTGCCCAGGCCTGACGACGATGCTGCCATCGCCTTTGTAGAACCATTCCGGTTGCACACCGGCTTCATCCGCCGCCGGTTTGCCGCCCTCCACGCCCCATTTGAAGATGCGCATGGTGTCGGTCATCGCCGATTCGTCGCCACTTTGCTGGTGCATCTTGTCCCGGGCCGACGCGCTGCCCAGATGGGTCAGGCCCGTGCCGCTGACCAGCAGGTGCGCCGGGTCCGGATGGTCCAGGGGCGGCAGAATGCGCCGTTGCGTCAGCAGTTCGGCGTAGTCGTGGCTGATGCCCAGCCCCAGACTTTGCACCTGTTGCTCAAGGCTTGCGCCCGCCTCGATCGCCGCCAATGCCAGATCGCGAACGGTGCGCGCGTCCTGCACTTCACGGACCAGGCCTGCCTCGACCACGCCGACACGGCGTTCGCCGTTACTCAATTCGAACTGAACCAAACGCATGAAATTTCTCCTATTCCTTCAAAAACACCGCAGATCCCTGTAGGAGTGAGCC